>JAIXXU010000187.1 GCA_027490595.1 Pseudomonadota bacterium | reverse complement strand
ACTAGCCTTTCTTAACAAGGGTATTTCTATCCTTCTTATAGATGAAATCAAAGATAAAAAACAAGAATTTAAGTACGACGGTGGTTTGATTAGTTTTGTTGAATATTTAAATCGTAGTAAAACAGTCATTCATTCCAAAATAATATATATGTTTACCGAAAAAGAAGATACTACAGTTGAATTAGCTCTTCAGTGGAATGATGGTTATTCAGAAAGTGTTTTTTCTTTTGCAAATAATATCAATACTGCTGAAGGAGGAACTCACCTTACAGGTCTTAGATCTTCGTTAACGCGTGTTGTAAATCAGTTGGCTGGCAACGATAAATCAGTTCAAAATTTGAAAGAAGGACTTTCTCCTGAAGATATTAGAGAAGGTTTAACAGCTGTTGTTCATGTAAAACTTCGTGATCCACAATTTGAAGGACAAACAAAAAATAAATTAGCAAATTCTAGGATTAGAACTCTTGTTGAGAGTGCTCTAAACGAAAAATTAAATGATTACTTTCATGAAAATCCTGATGTTGCAAAGAAAATAATTGCTAAAATAGTGGATGCCGCTCGTGCTCGTATTGCTGCGAGAAAGGCAAAAGAGCTTACGCGCCGTAAAAATGCTTTGGATTTTGGCGGTTTGCCTGGAAAAATTGCAGATTGTCAAGATAGAGATCCTGCTAATTGTGAGTTGTTTATTGTTGAGGGAGACTCTGCGGGAGGTTCTGCTAAACAGGGACGTGATCGAAAAATTCAAGCAGTTTTGCCCTTGTTTGGTAAAATTTTAAATGTAGAAAAGGCAACAACAGATAAAATGTTGTCTAATCAATCTATACGACTTCTAGTACAGGCTTTGGGTACTGGTATTGGACGTCATGAAGGAGATGTAGACATATCGAAACTCCGTTATCATAAAATTGTAATTATGACTGATGCTGATGTTGATGGAGCTCACATTCGTACTCTTCTTTTGACCTTTTTTTATCGTCAAATGCGAGAAATTATTGAAAGAGGTCATCTTTATATAGCTCAACCACCACTTTATAAATATAAAAAACAAAAACTAGAAAAATATATAAAAGATGATGAGGCGCTGAGTAAATTTTTGCTTGAAAGCGCGTTAATAGATGCAGAAATTATTGATGCTTCAGAAAAAATTATTGAAAAATCCGTGATCAAAAATATGTTTCATGCAGTTGAAAGAAGATCTAGAATTCTTTCGATTCTAGCCCGCAAAAGAAGTACTGAAGTTATGAATTATGTATCACAAGGAGGTTTTTCTAAAGAGATTTTTTATCAGAAAACCCTTTTTGAAGAGTCTCTCATAAAATTTAAATCACATATGGATACCATTGGTTATTGTGATTTTAAAATAGAGTTTGATATTGAACACAATAGATATTTTGGAATAATTGATTACAGAGAAGCTGGAAAACAATTTCATTTTAAGATCGATTTTGAATTTATATCTTCCTTTGAAATTGAGGAACTCTATAAAATTACAAATCAAATAGAAAACACGTTTCCCCTACCGCTAAAATATAAACACGAGAAAAAAACAAAAATCTTAATTTCATGGCCTGAGCTTTACAACTTTTTGATGAGCGAAGGTCGTCATGGAGCGTATATACAAAGGTACAAAGGTTTGGGTGAAATGAATGCTGAGCAGCTATGGGAAACAACGATGAGACCTGATACTAGGCAAATACTTCAGGTAAATATCGAAGATGCTGTAGCAGCTGATGATATTTTTTCTATGTTAATGGGAGATGACGTTCCGCCAAGAAAAGAATTCATCGAAACAAATGCTCTCAATGTTAAAAATCTTGATGCTTAATTGGAGTAACACTTTTTCATGACCACGGAAAATAAACAAGGTATTATATCAGCAAATATTAATGACGAAATGAAGAGTGCTTATCTTGATTATGCGATGAGCGTTATTGTCAGTCGAGCTCTTCCTGACGTTCGAGATGGGATGAAACCAGTTCATCGTCGAATTATTTATGCTATGTATGAACAAAATAATATTCATAGCAAACCATACAAAAAATCTGCTCGTATCGTAGGGGACGTTCTTGGTAAATATCATCCTCATGGAGATACAGCTGTTTATGATGCTCTCGTGCGTTTGGCACAAGATTTTTCAATGCGTTATCCTCTCATTGATGGTCAAGGAAACTTCGGGTCTATCGATGGCGATTCCCCTGCGGCTATGCGTTATACAGAAGTTAGATTATCCAAAATTTCTGAGTGTATTTTGGAATCTCTGGAAGAAGATACTGTAGATTTTGGGCCAAACTACGACAACAATGAAATTCAGCCCCTTGTTATGCCTTCTATTATTCCGCAGCTTCTTATCAATGGACAAAGCGGTATTGCTGTTGGTATGGCTACTAATATTCCTCCTCATAATTTAAATGAAATACTAGACGCTACCATCTATCTTCTTGAAAAAAGTCAATCTTCCGTTGAAGAACTCATGCACTTTGTCAAAGGACCAGATTTTCCAACTTATGGGGTTATTTGCGGAATACGTGGCATTCAAGAGGCTTATCGAACAGGTAGAGGAAGTATTCCTATTCGTGGTCGTGCAAGCGTGGAAACCTTAAAATCCGGAAAGGAAATGATTGTTGTCACGGAACTACCTTATCAGGTTAATAAACAAACTTGGATTGAGAAAATTGCGGACCTAGTCAAACAAGAAGAAATTATCGGTATTTCTGATATTCGTGATGAAAGTAACAAAGAAGGAATTCGTGTTGTTATTGAAGTTAAAAAAGGAGAAAATGCTGAAGTTATTTTAAATCATTTATACAAAAGGACAAGTTTGCAGGATTCTTTTGGTGTAAATATGGTGTGCATTGTGAAAGGTGTACCTCGTCTTTTAAATTTAAAAGAATGTTTGCAATACTTTATTGAACATAGATTAGAGGTTATTACCCGAAGAACTAGCTTTAGGCTTAGAAAATCTGAAGATCGTCTTCATATATTAGAAGGCCTAAAGATAGCCGTAGATAATATTGATAAAGTTGTTTCTATTATTCGTGGTGCTGATAGTCGAGAGGATGCAAAAGAAAAGTTAATTTCTGCTTATGCTTTGTCTGAAAAACAAGTAACGGCTATTTTAGATATGCGTCTTGTCCAGCTTACTGGATTAGAACGCGATAAAATTATTTCTGAGTTCAATGAAATTTTAAAGGTGATTTCTGATTTGAAGGATATTCTTGCAAAACCAGAGCGAGTTCGTCAAATAGCTAAAGAAGAACTTCTTAAAGTAAAAGAACAACATGGAGATGAACGAAGAACAGAAATAGCACCTGAAGCGGGTGATTTTGATATTGCAAGTTTAATTTCTCCAGCAGATGTTTTTGTGACTTTTTCAAGTGCTGGTTATGTCAAGCGAGTAAATTTAGATGAATTTAGAGTTCAAAATCGTGCTGGAAAAGGAAAAACCGGTGCTTCTTTAAAAGAAAATGATTTTGTTAAATTTACTTTTCATGCTCACACACATGAATATGTTCTCATGTTTTCCAATTTAGGAAAAGTATATTCTTTTAAAGTCTATGAATTGCCTGAAGCTGCAGCAACAGGCCGTGGAAAATCAATCAATCAACTTCTTACTTTGTCAAGTACCGAACACATAACTGCAATGTTAGCTGTAAAAGAATTTAGTGAAACTCAACAAGTTTTGATGGTGACTAAGCAAGGTGTCGTGAAAAAGACTGAATTAGCATCGTTCTCCAACGTGCGTTCCAATGGTATTCGAGCTGTAACTTTAGAAGAAAATGACACTCTTGTTTCCGTAAAAATTACTTCAGGCCATGATGAAATTATTCTCGCTACTGCTATGGGTAAGTCCATTCGTTTTGACGAAAATGACGTTAGAAGTATGGGTAGAACGGCAAAAGGTGTGAAAGCCATTGAACTTGGCGATGAAGAGAAAGACAGCGTTGTTGCTGCTGAGATTGCTGAGTTGGATGAAAGTGTTATGGTTGTTACTGCCAAGGGGTATGGCAAGCGTAGTAAACTAGATGAATATCGCAAGCAAAGTAGAGGTGGTAAGGGTGTCAAAACCATCAAAGTCACGGAGAGAAATGGGGACGTTGTTGGTCTGATGTCTGTTCGTGATGATTCTGATATGATGCTGACAACAAATACTGGTAGAGTTCTTCGGATATCAGCTAAATCCCTGCGAATTATGGGTAGGGTAACACAAGGAGTTTGTTTGATGAGAATTTTGGATGGAGAGAAGATAGTTTCTCTTTCTAAGCCTAGTGAATTTGATGATACTCCAGTTACACAAATTGAATCCGCAGAAGAAGTTGAATAAGATGTATCTAAGAAAATATTTTTTAGTTTTTATTTCTGTTATTTGTTTTATGCTTGCTGCATCTTGTCAAAAAATGCAAAATCTACCCTCTATTTCAAGTAACAAATCCTACCCTACAGCTTTTATTTCCTTGAGTTCTTCAAAGCTTTTACTTTTAAATAGCTCTGCAAATCAGGATTTTTCTGATGGAAGCATACAACTGTACAATGTTTCTTCTTCTGGAAATTTAACATTGTCCAATTCGTTATCTGTTCCTTTTCACGGATTAGATCTTGCGGCATCTCATGATCAAAAGTTAGTAGCTCTTTCGTTCGATGCCAGTACTAATCCTACGCAAATATTATTTTATAACTATGAATTTCCAAACAGTCCGGTTTCACAGCCTAAGTTAACTTTGCGTTTACCAAATTCTGGAGGACAGCAGGCGGTAAATAGAATAGGCTTTTTTACCCCAGCTGAAGCGGATAATTTTTATTATCTCTATGGTACAATAAATACTTTTCCCAATACTGATGGTTCTTATGGAAATATTCCAAGCAGAGTATTTGTTGCTAAAATTGCCAAAGATTTTTCTTCTTCAAGTATAATGTTTATTCTTTCCTATAACTTGGGTGATCCTAATTCTCTTGCTACCAAATCTGACTCTAGTATTCCTTACAACTACTTTTTTGGATCTTCAGCCCCTACATTTGATCAATCTCATAATCTTTTTATTGCCTTTCCTACAGGATCGACAAGCACTTTTGCCAGTGATGTCACTTATCCACCTCTTCCGGATGCCTTTTCTTATTTTAGCGGCCAATCCAAGGGCAACATGATTTCATGTCCAGGAGGTTCAGCTTCTGTTTGTACACAGCCTGACATTCGTTCTAATTCTATGTTTGTTGTTGATTTTTCGTCCATTACCGCGGGCGAACCGATAAACAATTCCATTTATTTTGTTCCTTTGGCTTGGAATTATAATGGAATACCCTATGGTGCAACAACGAATGGGCTCACTTTAACATACCCTGTCCAGTCTTCAGGAGATTCCTCTTCTTTTGGTTTTCAAAATAATTTTTGGTCTTCCTATTGGGCTGGCAGTGCTAATTTGGGAAATAACGGTCAGGCCTGCAATAAGTCTGGCAATGATACTACTTCAGCAAACCAATACGATTTGGCTAGTGTTGGTCAAAACGCGTTGCTTATGGCTAAGTCTGGAGCAAATGGTTCCAATGATACAGGCTACGGCAATGAAATCTTTCAGCTAACAGGATTAGACATCATTAAAAAGTCAATTTCCATAATTAAAAATGAACGGGGGTCTCCAAATATACTCGGAGAATCCGACTTCAAGGTTATTGCTTCTAATCAAACTCTTGATCCATTTAATTCTTATTACTCTTCTTTAAAAAGTATTTGGTTGAATAGTCCCACAAACACTGGTGGCTTATTGCCCGCAGTCCCTTATATGTACTCACGGACTTCAAACAATTCTACTTTTTTTGCGGGTACGAGTGGTATCGCAAAATTTGGAGTCTTAGATTTTGGCTCAGGCAGCTGTCTACCTTATTGGTCGCGCAGTACTATTAGTGGTTTTACAAATTTTGGCATGGATACCTCTTGGCTTTCGAGCTCTTCTGTATCCATCCTTCAAGGTACGCAACCCATGTTTTTCAATGCAGTTGTTGATCCAACTCAGTCTTCTACTTTCTCTTTTCCTTATGGAAATGGTGCTCAAACTTGCACAGATGTGTCTCCTACAACTAATAAACCAATTGTTTTTTGTGCAAATTTTTTAACAGGTGCCATTACTCGCTACAATACCTCATTGAAGGCACCTGTATTTAATAGTTTTTAATAGAGGCTTTTTTTATGAAAATATTTATTGATTCTGCGAATATTGTTGAAATTAAATCAGCAACGGATTTAGGCATGTGCGATGGAGTGACGACAAATCCAACGCTTGTTTCTCAAAGTGGAGTTGATTTCAAAAATCTTGTTGAGGAGATAATTGAAATTGTTTCAGGTCCTATCTCATTAGAGGTTATATCTACTGATGCCGTTGGTATGATTAAGGAAGCCGAAATTTTAGCAAAAATGGCGTCAAATGTTGTTATCAAACTACCCTTAATTCCTGAAGGTTTGAAAGCTTGCCGAATTCTGACAGCTAAAGGTATTAAAACGAATGTCACTCTTTGTTTTAGTGTAAGTCAGGCACTTTTAGCAGCGAAAGCTGGTGCTACCTATGTTTCTCCTTTTATCGGTCGATTGGAAGATCACGGAGAGGACGGTGTGCAGCTTCTTCATGATATTCGTACACTTTACGATAACCATGGTTTTGACACAAAAATTCTAGCAGCAAGTATAAGAACCGTGAAGCATTTTTCTGATTCAGCATTGGCTGGTTCAGACGTTGCCACTATTCCATATAAAATACTTTTAAAGCTTTTTCATCACAGTCTTACAGACAAAGGTCTAGCCCAATTTTTAGATGATTGGAAAAATTCTGGAAAATGCACAATTCTTTAATTTTATTTTCAATTTTTCTGCAATAAAACAAAATCGTTTTTAAATTATTCTTAACATTAACAAGACAATAGCGTGACACTTTTGTTTTTTATTTTTATAATGTAGTTTTCACTATTAATTAATTTTATTAGTGAAAAGTGACTATGAAACAACATATTTATACTGTTTTTTTTGATCTAGAAAAAAATGTTTTCAATATTGATCACAAAAATAATTTCCTAGAATATTTTTTAATTGAAACAATTCCAGAATATGAATACGCTGACAAATGTTATAAAAGATATTTAAAAAAAATTAAGGAAAAAGTTAGAAGCGGTGCGAAATTAGCACATTTAAATAAAATGTATTTCAAAAATTTCACAGGCATGCAAGAAAATCTTCTCTCTGAAATAGCTGAATCTTGGTTTGATAATTTATATCAACAAGCAGGCAATGGAATGTTCAATGCAAAAACAATTTTTGAAATTGACATGCATAAGAGAAATGGAGCAGAAATTGTTTTTCTATCAAGTTCCTTTCGTTCTCAAATAGCAGGCATCATTAATAAACTTGGTGTTGATGATGTTATTTGCGCAAGTCTTGAAAAAATTAAAGGGTATTATACGGGTAATATTTTATCTGATCCTATTTCATGTCTTGGCAAGGTTCGTGCAATGGAATGTTATACGAATAGTTTACAGGCAGATTTTAATGCACCTTTTGTATTGAAGAAAGAAAACAAAGTCAGTTCTTTTTATGATTATTATGAAGAAAATATTTTGGGTACAGACGGTAAAAACAGTAGACATTCAATTATCAGACAATAGTTCTTACAAGTAAGAATAGAATCATAAAAGTCAAAAAGGAATATCATCATCAAAATTTGGAGCAAATTGATCCGAACCTCTATGGTTTGCTTCATAACCCTGAGATGCGTAAAAAGAACTCCCATCTTCTGGCGCAGGGGCAGAGGCTCCTCCTCCTTGACCACCACCATCTACAAATTGCATTGATGTCCCCACAACTTCAGTATTGAAGCGTTTTTGTCCTTGAGGATCGGTCCAGCTTCTAGTTTGAAGTTTACCTTCAATATAAACCATTCTTCCTTTTTTAAGATATTTGGAAGCTAGTTCAGCCATTTTTCCCCAAAGAACAACTCTGTGCCACTCTGTTTTTTCTTCTTTTTTTCCATTTTTTTCCCAGGATTCGCTTGTAGCAAGACTCATAGTACTTACAACAGCGCCTGCTTGTGTATTACGAAGTTCTGGATCGGCCCCTAATCTACCGATAAGAATGACTTTATTGACTCCTGACATGTTTGATCTCCTCATGATGTGAATTTGGGTTCAGCAAGGTAATTGATCCCTGTACTGAATTAACGCTTTTGAAGTCAAATGGTCAATGAAGATTTTAGTGTTAAGTGTTTTTGATTCGATTGAGCACTTTTCTGTCACTTTTAATCAGATGTGATTTAAACGCTAAGTTGTTCGACGTGACTTCCGAGAGAAATAAATTTATGCTTGAGAGTTGTTTGCATTCATGATAATTGTATCGCCAGTTGGGTGCTTTCGGGCGTCTATTTAAAAAACTTAAAAACGAAGTTTTTATGAGCAAATTTCAAAAAACCATTGCAAAAACAGTATCTTTTTCTGGGGTAGCTCTTCATTCCGGTGACAAAGTTCACGTGGAAATGAGACCTGCGCCAGCAAACACAGGAGTTGTTTTCCAGAGAGTTGACCTACCCCATCAGCCTTACATCAAGGCTTCCTCAGAAAGTGTATTTGACACCTCACTAGCAACAAGGCTTGGAACTCCCGAGGCCTATGTTTCCACAGTTGAGCATCTGCTTTCGGCTTTGTTTGGATTTGGAATTGACAATATCTTTATCTCTTTAAATAATTCCGAATTGCCTATTTTGGATGGTTCAGCTGCACCATTTCTTATGATTCTAAGTGAAGCAGGAATTGTAGAACTTAAAGATTACAAGAAACTCATTGTGATTAAAAAACCAATTGAAGTAGTGGATGAGAAAAATCCTTCCCGCTTCATTCGTATTGAGCCTTCAAGAACGCCTATTATTTCCTATGGCATTGACTTTTTACAGACTCAAAAAATTGGAAAACAATTTGTTTCTCTTAATTACACTCCACAATCTTTTTGTGAAGAGTTTTCTTATGCCAGAACATTTTGTTTAAAAGAAGAAATTGAATTCATGCGTTCTCGTGGTCTCGCCAAGGGTGGTTCCATGGAAAATGCTATTGTTGTATCAGGCGATGAACTTCTTAATAAGTCTGGTCTTCGTCATTCCCATGAATTTGTTCGCCACAAGGTTCTAGATTGCATTGGTGATTTGTATCTTTTGGGAGCACCGATTCTAGGCCATGTTATTGCATTTAAAGCAGGCCATGATCTTCACAACAAGCTTGCCCAAGCTATTCTTGTTCAGGAAGATTCCCGTAAAATTATTATACCCAGCGAAAGCCAGCTTTCATGGAAGTCTGTGCAATCAATATTCTCTGCTCCTAAATCACTTCTAGATATCAAGCACCCTCTTACAGACCTAGCAACAGGTTAACTATTTTTTTCCATTGACATACGTACTTTTGCGGCTAAGTTATTTATGCTTGTGCTATTCTTGGCGAAGATTAAAATTGATTTGTACACGGGTGGTATCTGATCCTCCGTTTTTGTGAAAGTGTGCTTATGTCTGCTAAACGTGATTATTATGAAATTCTTCAAGTGGCTAAAAATGCATCCCAGGACGAAATAAAAAAGGCGTACCGCAAGTTAGCGGTTCAGTATCATCCAGATAAGAATCCAAACGACAAACAAGCTGAAGACAAATTTAAAGAAGCTGCTGAAGCTTATGAAGTATTGAGTAGCTCAGAAAAACGTCAGCGCTATGATCAATTTGGACATGCAGGAGTTGGCTGTGCAGGATTTGGGAGTGGATTTTCTAACGTCGACGATATTTTTGAGAATTTTGGTTCTATCTTCGAAGACCTTTTTGGAATGGGTGGAGGTCGTAGACGAGGCGGTGGGTCTGGCAGCCAAAGAGCTCGCAAAGGAAGTGATTTAAGATATGACCTTCAAATTACTTTTAAAGAGTCGGTTCAAGGAACAGAAAGAAAAATTCAGATCCCTAGGCGAGTCAATTGTACCAGTTGTGAAGGAACAGGAGCTGCAAAGGGAACTAAACCAATTACCTGCCCTACGTGTCGAGGCCAAGGTCAAGTTGCCATTCAGCAAGGTTTTTTTACTTATGCTTCTACATGCCCTGATTGTACTGGTTCTGGCAAGAAAATTACCACACCTTGTTCAGACTGCAGAGGTTCTGGATCTCAAACTAAAACCAGTAACATAAACGTGAAAATTCCTGCCGGTATTGATTCTGGAATGAGGTTGCGAGTAAGCGGCGAAGGTGAAGGTGGCTCTTTTGGTGGGCCATCTGGTGATTTGTATGTTTTTATTGATGTAAAGCCTGATTCCAACTTTAAACGGGAAGAATTTGATTTGGTTCATCCAGTAAAAATTGGAATTGCTCAAGCCATTTTAGGAACAGAAATTCTTGTAGATAGTTATGAAAGTGAACCTCGTAAAGTTGAAATTCCTGCGGGTATCCAACCCGGCCAAAGAATCTCCATTCATGGCGCTGGAATACCAAAATTAGAAAAATATGGGAGAGGGAAAGGAGACCTCATTATTGAAGTTAGCGTCGAAATTCCCACTAAAATACCCAAAGAAGCCGAAGATCACCTCAGAGCTTTTGCCGTGAAAATGGGTGAACATACTAAAAACAGCGCGGGTTTTTTTGATAAAATATTTGGGTAAAAAATGATT
>JAIXXU010000108.1 GCA_027490595.1 Pseudomonadota bacterium | reverse complement strand
TTCTCGTGCAATAATTTTCGACCCCACGGCAGCTTGCAATGCAACCTCAAATTGCTGTCTGGGAATGACTGTTTTGAGTTTTTTCACAAGTAACCTGCCTCGCTCTTGAGCACTACTTTTGTGCACAATACAGCTCAAGGCATCGAGAGCTTCACCATTCACTAAAATATCAAGCTTCACTAAGTCACTTTCCAAATAATCGCGAAACTCATAATCCATACTCGCATAGCCACGGGAAATACTTTTTAACCGATCAAAAAAATCAAATACCATTTCATTGAGGGGTAAATCATACTGCAACATAACCCTGTTTTCAGAAAGATAATCCATCTTTGTTTGAATACCCCGCCGTTCAGCGAGTAGCCCCATGACATTGCCTAAGAACTCTTGAGGCATGTGAAAAGTAGCACGCACCATTGGCTCTAAAAACTTATCAATACTTGTGGGAGGAGGAAGACGCGAGGGGTTGTCAACCAGGAGCTCTTCACCTTTTGTTGTATGAATAATATAGACACAGGTTGGAGCCGTGAAAATCACGTTCATATTATATTCTCGCTCCAGCCTTTCTTGAATAATTTCCATATGCAAAAGGCCTAAGAAGCCACAGCGGAATCCAAACCCTAACGCAACAGACGTCTCTGGTTCAAAACTTAAGGAACTGTCGTTCAAAGAAAGTTTATCTAGAGCATCTTTCAGAGCTTCGTATTGATTGGTCTCCACAGGAAAAATACCTGCAAAAACCATTTGCTTAGCCTTTTTAAAGCCAGGTAAAGGTTCTACATGAGTTCCTGCGTGGCAAATAGTGTCGCCAACGCGGCTATCACGGACATCTTTGACATTGGCAATAATATAACCAACTTCACCAGCACTTAGCGAAGAGCGTGGAAAGGCTTTAACGCACATCACACCCAGTTTTTGAACTTCAAATGTTTTTCCCGAATGCATCATTTGAATGCGTTCACCAATTTTCACAACTCCATCCATGACGCGCACAAGAACAACAACGCCCTGGTAGGGATCAAACCAACTATCAAAGATAAGAGCTCGAAGAGGTTCCTGGCGAGTATCTGAGGGGGGTGGTACGTGGCGCACAATGGCTTCCAAGATATCGGCAACACCCATCCCTGTTTTGGCACTACAACGAATGGCTTCGGTGGTATCAATAGCTAGTTCCTCTTCTATTTGAAGACAAACTCTTTCGAAATCTGCGCTAGGAAGATCGGCTTTGTTAACCACTGGAATGATATCAACATGATTATCGGTTGCAAGATAGACATTAGCTACTGTCTGCGCTTCCACGCCTTGGGTGGCATCGACAACAAGCAAAGCACCCTCGCAGGCTGTAAGACTTCGGCTAACCTCATAAGTGAAGTCAACATGTCCAGGCGTATCAATCAAATTTAAAGTATAAATTTCGCCGTCTTTGGCTTTATAGTCAACAGTTGCTGTCTGAGCCTTGATGGTAATCCCACGTTCTCTTTCCAAATCCATACTATCAAGAATTTGCTGCTGCTTATCTCGATCAGAGACCGCGCCTGTTAGCTCAAGAAGTCTATCAGCAAGTGTAGATTTACCATGATCAATATGAGCAATAATACAAAAATTTCGAATGTGTGATGGTTGAGAATTGTGTTCTTTACTCATGGACAAACCCTTGCAAGATGTGAATAACCTAAAGGCGACAACGTGCGACCTCTAGCGGTACGAAGAACAAAACCCCTATGAACCAAATAGGGTTCGTAAACTTCTTCAAGTGTAGAGCGCTCTTCGTTAAGTGCCGCAGCAATTGCCTCGAGACCCACGGGGCCGCCCTCATATCGGTCACGCATGATAGTAAGGAAATCTCTGTCCATCCGTGTGAGCCCCTCGGTATCAACTCCCAAGCGATTCAAAGCATCTTCTACAACAAAAACGTCTACAAAACTTTTACCTGCGACTAAAGCGAAATCAAGAACTCGACGCAAAAGCTGATTCGCAATGCGAGGGGTACCACGACAGCGTTGAGAAAGCACCTCAGCAGCACTAACTTCGATGGGAAAATCTAAAAGCCTGGCAGTACGAGTGATAATTTTGCACAAGGCGCTCGCTGAATAATAATCAAGATGTTCTTGAATACCAAAGCGATCTCGAAGAGGCGCAGAAATTGAACCAGCTCTGGTTGTCGCACCAATCAAACAGAATGAAGGCAGATCAAATTTTACGGTGCGCGTCGCATGCCCTTGACCTACAAGAACATCCAAACGCTGATCTTCCATCGCTGAGTATAAAATTTCTTCTACATTTGAGGGGAGCCTATGAATTTCATCAATGAATAGCACCGTGTTGGGATCAATATTTGCGAGAATTCCAACCAAGTCTGCAGTGCGTTCAATGACAGGTCCTGAGGTGACTTTAAATTGACAACCCATCGTGTTTGCGACAATCCCAGCCAAAGTTGTTTTTCCTAAGCCAGGAGGGCCGTGAAATAGACAATGGTCTAACATTTTTCCCCGTAATTTTGCAGCTTGAGTGTATACTTTTAGATTATCACAAACCTTTTCCTGACCAGGATAATCTTCAAATGTTTTTGGTCTTATGAGTTCTTGCGCTTCATAAATGTCTTGATGCAACTCGGGAACATCCAAGGAAGTTTCAAATTGTGCATGGATTGTTTCCATGATTTATCCTTTTCAAAAGAATCAGTTACTTCCACACGTGCTCAGAAAGTTTCTTT
>JAIXXU010000060.1 GCA_027490595.1 Pseudomonadota bacterium | reverse complement strand
TTTTGTTTTTTTAATTTGTTCTTTGAGAATTTCCGGTGACATGCTCCCTGCGCCAAGAAGTCCAAGACATCCGGCGTTTGCGGCCGCAGCAGCCAGTTGTGCGCCACTAACCCAAACCATCCCCCCTTGGACAATGGGGGCGTCAAGACCTAAAAGTTGGGTGAATTTTGTTTGTGGCCAATTCATTTTTTTTCCTATTCAATTTGAAGGTATTATTCTGCTTATGCTCTGATTTTCTGTGTTTAATTTCTTCTTCTATAGGAGACCTATAGGGCGGAAAAATGGGTGAAGGAGGAGCCTTGAAACCGCAGGATATTTGAAATAATAAAGGAAAAAACAAAAAAATACATTTATAAACTCTCATGGATATCTAGCTTTCTCTGCAGGAATACATTTAATTTTTTAGATGATAAAGGGATCATAACGAAGTTCACTTGATTTTCTAGTAAGAAATCTTCTAAGAAGTTTCTTTGATACAAAGTGTTTAAAGCTGTGCTCGCACAAAGAAAATTACCCATGGATTCTCTCTCAAAAGGATAACGCGATTATGTACTCACCGCAGACTATAGAGCCACGTTGGCAAAAAATATGGGATGAAAAAAACATTTACCAGACTTCTGATGATACCTCAAAACCCAAATACTATGCTTTAGATATGTTTCCTTATCCGAGTGCTGCTGGACTGCATGTTGGGCATCCTGTTGGATATACAGCAACGGACATTGTGTCTCGTTTTTACCGCATGAAAGGCTACAATGTACTTCATCCAATGGGTTGGGATGCTTTTGGTTTGCCGGCAGAGCAGCATGCTATTGATACCGGTGAACATCCAGCAGGATTGACCCATCGGTGTATTGAAAACTTTAAGAGACAATTAAAGTCTTTGGGATTTTCCTATGACTGGCAAAAAGAAGTCGCAACATGTGATCCCAATTATTACAAATGGACTCAGTGGATTTTTTCTAAACTTTATGAAATGGGACTTGCCTATCAGGCTGAAGTTTTTGTCAACTGGTGTCCAGAATTAAAAACAGTGCTGGCTAATGAAGAAGTAGTTGATGGCAAGAGTGAGCGGGGTGGGCACCCTGTTTACCGTGTTCCGATGAAACAATGGATGCTCAAAATTACTGCTTACGCAGAACGGCTTCTCAAGGATTTAGACAAGCTTGATTGGCCTGAGTCCACAAAAGATATTCAAAGACATTGGATAGGTCGTTCTGAAGGGGCAAGAATTAGATTCCCCTTAAAGGCTGATCATCAACAATTTATTGAAGTCTTTACAACACGGCAAGATACACTTTTTGGTGTGAGTTTTCTTGTTTTGGCCCCAGAACATCCTTTGCTAACTTATTTGGTTACGAATGAACAAAAAAATCATGTTCAAGAGTATCAGCGCCAATCGTCGTTAAAAAGTGATCTGGAACGAACGGATTTAGCAAAGAATAAAACTGGTGTTTTCACAGGATCTTATGCGTGTCATCCTTTTACAGGAGAGTCTATTCCCATTTGGATCAGTGATTATGTTTTGACCAATTATGGAACGGGCGCAGTCATGGGAGTGCCAGGGCATGACGATCGAGATTTTGATTTCGTTCAAAAGTTTTCTATGCCAGTAAAGCCTGTCATTCAAGGCAATGATACACATGATTTCACAACTTCCGCTTACACAGGTGATGGTGTCGTTGTCAATCCAGATTTTTTAAATGGCTTAAGTGTGAAAGCTGCCAAAGAAAAATGTAGTGAAGAATTAGAGAAAAAAGGTTTAGGGCAAAAAGCCATTACCTATAAGTTGCGCGATTGGGTTTTTAGCCGTCAGCGTTATTGGGGAGAGCCTATTCCCATTTTAAAAACGAGGAATGGAGATGTGATTAGACCCATTTCTGCTGTTGATCTTCCTTTGACCCTTCCTGAAGTCTACTCTTACGAGCCTACAGGTGATGGCAAAAGTCCGTTGAGTGCCTGTACCACTTGGGTAGCGCGCCCTAATGCTCAGGGAGAAACAGAATTTGTAGAGACAGATACCATGCCAGGGAGTGCAGGAAGCAGCTGGTATTTTCTTCGATACATAGATCCTTTTAATTCTCATGCTTTTGCAGACTTTGAAAAATTAAAATATTGGATGCCCGTGGATTTGTATGTTGGTGGACAGGAACATGCCGTAGGACATCTTCTGTATTCTCGTTTTTGGACCAAAGTGTTATTTGATGCGGGTCTTTGTCCTGTGGATGAACCATTTCAGAAGTTAGTTCACCAAGGTCTCATTTGTCGCAATGGTGCTAAAATGTCAAAATCAAAGGGCAATGGAATTAGCCCTGATGACGTCGTGGCACAGTATGGTGCAGACACTCTTCGCGTTTATGAAATGTTTATGGGGCCTCTCACTCAAACAAAAGAATGGGATGATAGCAATTTAGCTGGAGTGAACCGATTTCTAACGCGCGTTGCTAAGTTTTGTTTGGCAGAAGATGGCAAAAGTGCACTAAATCATGAGCCAGCTGGCTTAAAAGAGAAAAAGCTACTGCACAAAACTATAAAAAAAATAACAGAAGATATTCAGAATTTAAGCTTCAATACGTCTATTGCTCAGATGATGATTTTTTTAAATGGAGTATCGGAATTAAACGCAAAAAATACTGAAATTATCAGAGAATTTTTAAAAATATTATCACCCTTTGCTCCGCATTTGGCTGAAGAGCTTTGGTATCGGTGCATTGTGGAAGAAAAGCAGCAACCTGAGCAACCAGATTACCCTTTTGCGTCTTTGCAGCCATGGCCCCATTATGAGGAATCCCTTGTAACTGATGATGAAGTTACTTTAGGCGTCCAGATAAATGGCAAGCACCGTGGAGAAATTACGTTGCCTCTCAATGCTAAACAAGAGGAAGCCGTAGAAGCTGCCTATCTTGTAGTTAATATCAAGATGGCTTTGGAAGGAAAAACCTTGAAGAAAACTATTTATGTTCCTAACCGCATTTTGAATTTTGTTGTGGGTGAATAATTGGAGGAATTGTTAGCAGAGCATTTCTTAGTCATCTGAAAATTTAATGCTTGTTTTTATAATACCTGCCTAGGACACTCATTGTTGAAAATGAAACAATCATAAAAACACCAAAATAAGAATAATAAGATATTTGAAGACGGGGATCAAAAATTTGTCCAAGAAATATAATGACAGGTTCAAGTATATAAAGAACTGAGATAGAAATAGGTTCAATGAGTGGAACAGCTTTTTGGTAAAAATAAGTAGGAATTACAAGGCCAGAAAGAGCAAGAATAAAAACGGAAAATAGGAGGTGCGAAGAATTGAGCAACTGGTAAATTGTTTCTTTATCTATAGAAAAACAAGAAATAAGAAAAATAAGAGGAAATGTCCAGACAAGAATTTCATTGGGAAGAAATTTAGAGTTAGTTAATTTACTTGAAAACAAACTGAATATAACTTGTCCAATGCCGCCCAAAAAGGCAAGAATAATTCCAAGAATAAGTTTGGTGTGATTTGAAGAAGAAATAGCACTCTTGCCGTGCAATGTCATGGAAACAATAAAAATGAGGCTCACTATAATCCCAATAGCCGCAAATTTTTCAATCCGATAAAAAATATTTCCTGGCTGTAAAAAACGAGAAAAAATAATGACCAATATAGGTCCTGAAGCATTTGCAATAATCACAGCAATGGCAGGTTCTAAGAATTTAATGGCATAAATATAGCAAAACCAAGCAACTAAGCTAGAAATATTGAGCCAAAGTACTTTGGAGGGCTCCTTCAATGCTTTATAAATAAATTCAAGCTTATTTTGTCGAAAATTGAGGAAAGAAAATATAGTCATGGATATAAAAGAGGAAACCAGTAGGAAGCATACTGGGTTAATAGATTGGCTTAATTTTGCTTGGTATACTCCGCTCAGAGCCATAATAAGAATAAAAAGTAAGAAATATACAGTGCCTTTTAAGTTCATGATTGATTATATCTCAGTGTTTTAGTCTTTTTGCCATAAATTTTTAATATTGATTGTGATTTATTTCATAATCATTTCTGCTGTTTTAAAAATAGCATGTTTAGCGTTCATTTATGATGCTTCCACGCAATACATTATTTATATTTAAAAACTAGAAATTTTCCTTGAACACAAAAAATACTCGAGTTAAGATAAATTTTGCGACATATCATGTTGCTGAGTTTCAATAAAAATATTGGGAGGATAAATGAGTTTAAGTGCTTCGTCCACGTTTGGAAATAACATTCCTAACAAATATCCTCTCAAGCAGTCTGTAACACAACAAGTAGCTCCCGCAAACTCCGTAGATTCATTAGCTCCATATTTTTCTTTGTCCAGTGAAAACAATCTTCATCACGTTCAATCTTCTGTTGGTGTTGTGCTTGATAAAAGCGATAACACTATATGTTCTTGTGTTTTGATTTCTCGAAATATAATTTTGTTAACGAGTCACGCAATAACAAATATTTTTTTAAATTCTTTGTTTGTTAAATTTGGGCAACTTACATTTTCTTTGAAAGGAATTATAGAGCGTTCAATTTCTCTTGATTATACAATACTTGAAATAAACCCTGTTATACTTGAAAACAAACAGATTTATCCAGGTGACATAGTTCATGTAGCCAAAATAAAGCGCCCAGATTTCGTTTATTCCACTGGCGAAACGTCCCCTTCTTATTATAGTCATCTTTATTATTTTGACCCTTTCTCAGGGGATAATAATTTAATTAAAGTATCAGTTAGTAGTAATTATGGCTGCCAAGGTTTAGTTGATAATGTATTTTTGAATACGTTTCCTACCTGTTCTGGCGGTGGGTATTTTAATGAGCATGGTGAGCTCATCGGGATTCATTTGGGTTCAGATCATATCAGCAAAAAACTTCATGGCGAAAAACAATTTTTAAATATAAATAAAATTGTTGACTATGCTCACAATGGCCTCATACGCAGAATTTTGAGGCTACCCACTGGGATGCAAACCCACCAAGGTAATTTTACAACTACTTCGTTTTACTATGAAGGCGAAGGGCGAAAGTCAAGTGATATATTTAGTGAGGCTTTTCCA
>JAIXXU010000209.1 GCA_027490595.1 Pseudomonadota bacterium | reverse complement strand
TGGGCTACAGGTTTGTTTACCTGTTTTTCGATGGTGGAAATATAGTCAGCTGGTGGCAAAACAAAAAAAGCATTATGAATAATGTCGTTATCGTACCCTTGGTTGAAAAGAACGGGGCCTTGATCAGCAAGTATTTTGGAATTTTCATCTTTGGGTAGGGCGACAGGTTGTCCATGGTCAGTGGTGTAAAAGATCCAAATATTTGGATCTTTTTTTCTTGCCTCGCTTATTAAAGTGCTTAAATAAACATCTGAATAAACGAGAGTGTTATCATAGGCATTGATTCCGTTTTCGTTGACTTCAGGCAAGAATTTTTTGTAGGCAGGTTCGGAGTGACTTGAATACGGATAGTGACTTCCATCCATATGTGTCACGAACAAAAAAGGTTTTTCTAAGCTTTGAAGATGGGGTAATATAGATCGTTTGAGAACTTTTAGGTCGTCTGCACCTTTAGCCACTGAGACATTGGAGGAAAAATCTGGTCCTGATCGAAAGAAGTCAACAACAGAAGCTCCTCCAACAAGTTGATCAAAATTACGCCATCGCAAATCTTGAGAACTTATAAAAGCTGTTTGATAGCCTCGTGCTTTTGCATATTCAAACACGTTAGGTGTTGAGTAGATCTTTCCTTGAGGATCGATATTTTGAAGACCTACCATCATGTAGGGGACTGAAATGATGGTGTGTGGACCTATGCTGACGACATTGTTGAAGGCAAAGAGTTTTCGTTCTTTGGCAAGTACATCTAAATGTGGAGTGGTTGAACGTGAGTACCCATACAGGCTCATGTGACTTTTTGTGGCAGACTCACCTATAATCCAAAGAATATTTGGTAAAGTTTTATTTGTTTTTTCTAAACTTATTTTTGGTTTATTTGCTTTCAACTCTTTGAAATAAAAAGACCTCATTGCTTCTGGAATTGAAGCATAAACTGAAATCATGGAATTTTGATAATCCAAAATGAGATACCAGTTAATACCGCAAAGAACTACGATTGGAATATAAAATGAAATATATAGGATAAGTTTTGTAATTGAAAACTTGTTTTTTTCAAGAGTGGTGTTGGTGTTTTTTACAAAAAGATATGTTGTAAAAAAAGAAAAAACTAAGAAACTAAAAATTTTTAAACCATTGATATTTTCCATACCTAAATGGATCGTCTCTTTGGTGTCATGAAAAAAGAAGCGAATGCCGTATGTATTAAGAGGCAAATGATAAAAAGAATAATGAGCTGTTTGTATAGCAAGGGGCACAAAAACAAAGGTGTAGGCTAGGAGCTTTACAAGCCAGTTTTTTCTTTGGAAAAGATTATCAACAATGAGAATAAAAAATGTTAACCCTAATAAGCTGATAATATAGTTAACAAAGTAGCGAAGTCCAAAAATATGAGAAAAGAAAACCTGTGGACTTTTTACAAAGAAAATATCATAGCATATGAACAATAGCAGAAAAAAAAGAGTTCTTTTGATATTGTTTTGAATGGAGATAAGCTTTGACACCAAAGGTAAGTTCAAATGTTTAACGGGACTCAGCCTGGCCATAACTCAAGAGGGCCATGACGCGAGCTCTTTTCACTGCGAGGGTAAGTGAGCGTTGTTGTTGAGCGCTTGCGCCGCTTACGCGACGGGGAACTATTTTGCCATGTTCTGTGACAAAACGACGTAGCAACTGAACATCTTTGTAATCAAAAGTAATTTGTGGGTCGAGAGTTCTTTTGGGACGAGCAAAACGACGTTTCTTTTTTTGTGCTGCAGATACTGCCATGAGTATAATTCCTTGTAAGATGAAAAAGGCAGCAACGCCATAAGGCGTAGCCAAAACAATTCAATGAGAAAACCACACTAGCAAGATCCTGTCAAGGAAAATCAAAATAATGTGATTTCAGCGCGTAACAATTCATCGTCGCGGCGGCTTAGTTTTTTGGATTTCGGTAACGTCTGATTTTCTTCTTGGTTGTCTGAACTTGATTTATCAGACGAGGTAGAATTTTTTTCTAGGCTGTGTAAAATTTCTTCTGCTCGCAAGATAATTTCTTGTGGCAGACCAGCAAGTTTTGCTACGGCAATCCCATAACTTTTTCCTGAACTCCCTGGGACATATTGTCTAGAAAAAATCAGATGCTTTTTTCCCTGAGTAGCAGAATCTTGCTCTAATACTTTCATTTGCATGAGCACAATTTGAGGACAATGCTCGCATACGGATACAAGTTCATGATAGTGGGTTGAAAACAAGGTACGGGCTTGAACGTGCTTATGGAGGTATTCAACAATAGACCATGCCAAAGAAAGTCCATCGTAAGTTGATGTTCCTCGTCCAATCTCATCGAGAAGCAAAAGACTTCGCGCAGAAGATTGACGAATAAGATGGGCTGTTTCAAGCATTTCCACCATAAAAGTAGATTGGTTTTTATGTCCGTGGTCAGCTGAGCCTATACGTGTCAAGACTCTATCTACAATTCCAAGAACAGCGTTTTTTGCTGGCACAAAGCATCCCATTTGCCCAAGAATATGGGCAAGTGCGACTTGTCTCATCAGGGTGCTTTTCCCTGCCATATTTGGACCTGTAATGAGATGGATAAGGGGTGTTTCATTTCCAGGAGACGCAAATTCTTTTTCTGGAGAAAGAGAAACATGACCAAGATAAACATCGTTTGAAACGAAACCTTCTTGAAGTCTGGCAGCCATAAGAGGATGAACATTGCTACGAAGAATTGTAACTGATTGCTCACAAAGAACAGGTTTGCACCAACTGTAGTGCAAAGAAAGTTGAGCAAAATTACAAATGAGATCAAGTTTTGCGATCAGTTCCGCAAAACTTATCAAGTTTTGGGAGTTTTCAAGAACAATAAGGCGACTTTTTTCGAGGAGATCCTTTTCTAGCGCATAGCGTTTTTCAGAAGCATGAATAAATTTTTCTTCTAGTTCTTTCAACTCTGTGGTGATAAACCTTTCACCAGTGCTTAAAGTCTGTTTTCTCAAGAAATGTGTAGGAACTTGAGCAAGTTTTCCCTTAGATATTTCAAAATAGTAACCAAAAACTCTTGTGTAACCAATTTTCAAAGTTGGAATTTGAGATCTGTCTTTTTCAAATTTTTCTAAGGCATCTAATTTTGCTTGAAAATTTTCTTCAAGTTCAATTACTTCATCAAGCTCTTGGTTAAAGCCGCTACGAAATATTTTTCCACCCTTGCCTAAAATAGAAGAGGGATCATCAACATAAGCTTCTTGCAAATGATTTTTAAGACTAAAAAGCACTTGTTCAAAATCATTGAACTGAGTGACAAACTTTGGACTAATATCAAGTAGAAGATTCTTAAAAGACGTAATTAAACATATAGAATGTCTAAGCCAGACTAAAATTTTTGCGTCTACATTTTTTTGAGCTATTTTTGATACAATGCGCTCAATGTCGGCTGTTTGAGAAAGAGTATCTTTCAGAGCTGTTAACTTAGATGCTGCAGAAATTAATTTTTCAATATAAGTGTGACTATCTTGAATAGTTGTGAGATCTTTAAAAGGATAATTTAGCCTTCTTACTAATAGACGGCTAC
>JAIXXU010000109.1 GCA_027490595.1 Pseudomonadota bacterium | reverse complement strand
TTCCCGAGATAACCAACCACACAAAGGAGAGCCTAATGGCAAGTAAAAAGACGCCGGAAGGCGCTTCAATTAGCTCATCAGCACTCGCGCCAGATGAGGGTATGGTTATCCCTCGTATGGCTCTGAAAGAGACAGGTGCGCTAGGTTTAAAAACATCCTCTGGTAAAATTATTCAAGACACTAATAAGCATTTCCAGTTTCCTCAATTCTTTAAGACAATTGCAGAAATGGATGCCAATCCTACAATTGGTAGTGCTATGAATGTCTATAGGTTTATGATAACCCGACCAAATTGGACAGTCAAGCCACATATTGAGGCTACTGAAAAAGAAATCGAACGTGCTCGACTCATTGGTACAATGATGGATGACATGGAAGAAAGCTGGGACACATTTATGCACAGTGTTGTTAGCTATCTCCGATACGGTCACTCTATCCACAATATTGTACCATATCGTCGCCTTCGGCGCAACGGTAGTTTGTACAACGACGGTTTGGTAGGTATTAAGAAGCTTGCTTTCAGAAATCAAGAAACGATTGTAAAGTGGGTTTTTGACCCTTCCAATAGGGAATTACTGAAAGTTGAGCAATCTCCGCAGTTGATTGAGAACAGTACTCTTGCTAAATTTGACCTAAACGAAAGCGGTAATATTGACCTCCCTCGGGAAAGTTTCTTGTTGTTCACAGCATCTTCAAATGGTGGTAATCCGCAAGGATGTAGTCTATACCGCAATCTGTATTTGTCATATAAACAATTGACAATGCTTCAGGACAATCAGATACTATCTGTTGCTAAAGATTCTGCGGGAGTAATGAAAATTGAAGTTCCTGCGCAATACCTACAAGGTGAAAATTCACCAGACAAAGGTGTGGCAGCAGAGGCATTTAAAGCCATTATTGATGGTCATAATGAAGGAACAAATAGAGGTTTACTGGTTCCTCAACAAATTGATCCTGACTCTAAACAGAATATGTTCAACTACTCTCTTATGGAGGAAGCTGGAAATTCTAGAAATAATGTTGAAAGCATTATCAAAGGCTTACAAAATGACATATACACCGCACTCAGCATAAATTCTGTAGGTAGTGGAGAGAGCACTGAAATTTTAGAGTGTGCAATCGCGTCAAGACTAAAAGAAATACGAAGTGTTCTTAACAAGCAATTAATGCGTTTTATCCATGAAATGAATGGTTGGGATGTTGAAAAAATGCCAACTTTTGAATACTCTAACATCGAGAAATTGGACGTAGAGAAATTCGGTAAGTTTATTCAACAGACGTTCTCGGTATCAGCTATTGAAGTTGATCGCCCTGTGATGAACCGTGTTCGTGAGATTTTTGGTGTTCCTCCACTACCTGATGATCTTCCGGTGGACAAAGATAAATTACCTTCTGCTATGTCTGGTGTTCAAACAAACGCTGCAGAAGGTATGCAAACTACTGGGGACGGAACACGCAAAACACCTATGGGAGCTAAAGACCCATCAGCCGCTAATGCAAATAACTCGTAAGGTACTTATGTATATCTCCTTGGGAAAATATCAGGGCAAATAAGTACGCTTGGAGTTTAGCAAAAGAAATCATCACCTACATGGAGAATTTCCCAGAGGACTCGACAGGTAAGATTGCCAAACACTTCAACCTTAGTAACCGTTCGTACGTTGTTACTATCAAAAGGGAATATTTAAACGGTTGGATTCCAGAAGATGACGAAGCGTGGTTAAAATTCGTAACTGATTTTAACACGGCAAGAGAGTCAGAGGATTCCTCTGTCGCAAATAAAGAAAATAAATAAAGGACATTATGAGTAATTTTCCTGTTAGGCGTCTACTAGACTCTGTTTGGAATGTTCCACACTTGGTGACAGAAACTGCACTTCAGCCTATCGTAGAGTATTTGCAACTTCGTAATTCTAACGAACTACCGATGTTTGCTATTGTACCAGATGCTAAAGAAGTTCAGAAACAAAAAGAGCAAGTTGGCGGAGTTGGTGAAATTAAGATTGATGGTGTATTGACTTATCAGCCTGTAATGGGTGCATGTGGACCAGTTGGTGTTAGTTATCAAGGTATTGTAGAGCAGATGGCGGAGCTTGTCAACATGGGTGTGGATACTGTTATTCTCACTCACACGTCTCCCGGAGGTCAGAGTTCACACTGTTTCTCAACGGCACTTGCTCTAAGAGACATGGCTGACGAAGCTGGTATCAGACTAATCTCCTACATTGACACTTTATCAGCTTCTGCAAGTTTAGCTATTGGTATTGTAGCAGACGAGGTGGTAATTCACCCCAGTGCCTCAACGGGTTCCGTAGGTTGCGTTCTAGCCCTATTGGATAAAAGCAAGGCTTTGGAGCAAGCTGGCCTGAAACCTATCTACATAGCATCAACTCCGGGAAAAACTCCTTTCCAAAATGATGGAAGTTTCTCAGAAGAGTTTCTAGCTGAAATGCAAGCTGATGTGACAAGACTCGGTAATCAATTTGCAGAGCATGTTTCAAAATTCACAGGAATTCCTGTCGAAGAAGTCTTGGCAATGAATGCAAAAGTTTTTCATGCAGAG
>JAIXXU010000114.1 GCA_027490595.1 Pseudomonadota bacterium | reverse complement strand
CTTGGAAAACGTTAAAAATTATGGCCATTGACAGCATCAAGGGCCATTTTTTTTATCCCACGACTTCTCCTTGCACCAATGCCTTTGTCACCCTCAGCCATACTGTAAAGCATGCTGGTGAACTCCTCGTTCCTGGCTCCAAAAGCTTTACAAATCGAGCTTTAGTCATCGCTGGACAATGCAGAGGGCCTTGTGAATTTGAAGGCGCGCTTTTTGCCGAAGATTCCTACTGGGCCTGCTGGTGTTTAGAAGCACTGGGATTTTCAGTTTTTGCCGATCCCCAAAAACGACGTATTGTTATACAACCACCAAATACAGCTCCAACTAAACAACCTATCGAACTTTTCTTAGGTAAATCAGGAACCTTGGCGCGTTTTTTACCCGCAGTCGTTTTAAATTGGCAGTCTACTTTTCCTAATTGGCCTGAACTTGTTGCAACAGTAAATGCTGATCAACAACTTAGACAACGACCCATTGAACCACTTATTGTAGCCTTAAAAATTCTTGGGGCTCAATGGAAAAATTCCATTCCTGGAGAAATTCATAGCTCATCACTTGAGGGTAATTGTGAAGTTTCTGGAGAAATTTCTGGACAATTTTTAAGCGGACTTTTAATTACAGCGTGTGGTGCAAATAAAAATATTTCTATCAAAAGAACAAATAATCTTGTTCAACCCGGCTATATAACAATGACCTTAGAAATGATTAAAAAATTTGGGGCCATAGTTCATTTTAATGAAACCTTAGAAGAATTTTCCATTAAAAAACAAAGATACTCTCCTCAAAAACTCACCCTTGAGGCTGATGCTTCAACAGCATGTGCTTATATTGCTATGGCATTACTTCATGGTATTGGCGTCGATATAGTCAACTTAGGATATGAAACTATACAACCTGACTACAAAGTGATTTCTCTTTGGAAAGAAGCAGGTTTACTAATAGAGCAAAGCCTATCATCAACTAAAATTAGAGCCTCTCAAAAAAATTCATGGATATCCTTACCCTCATCTATCGATGGTACACCTTTTAGTGATCAATCTTTAATTTTGGGAATTCTGGCACTTTTCTCCCAAAAGCCTTTGGAAATTAAAGGAATTAGTCATATCAGACACCATGAAAGCAATAGAATTGCACATTTTGTGGCTAACTTGGGAAAATTAGGACTCAAAGCTCAAGAAACAAAAGATGGGTTTGTTGTTTATCCGATGGAAAAAGACCCACAACAAATAGAAGGAACGTGGTACTGTCATGATGACCATCGCTTTGCCATGGCGGGCTTTATCCTTGGGTCTAAGTGTCCTAACGTTGTCATTGATAAGCCAAGTGTTGTTGAGAAAACAGCTCCGCAGTTCTATGAAACAATGGCTCAGTTTGGATTTAAACTCACAAAGAGCTCCTGTATTATCTAAATTTTTGAGAAATAGACTTTTATGTCGAATACATTTGGACACATATTTAAGATTACAACGTTCGGGGAATCACATGGCAAGGCACTTGGATGCATTGTAGATGGATGCCCACCTCACATTCCCCTGAGTGAAGAACTCGTCCAAGAATTCCTGAACAAACGAAAACCCGGGCAACACGACCTTACCTCCCCAAGGCAAGAACTTGATCAATGTGAAATACTTTCTGGTGTACAAAAAGGAAAAACTATCGGTTCACCAATAGCAATTTTAATTAGAAATCACGATCAAAAACCTAAAGACTACGAAGAATTTACAGAAATATTCGGACCAAGTCATGCTGATTTTACATATAATATAAAATATAAAATCACGCCGCAAACAGGAGGCGGAAGATCTAGCGCTCGAGAAACTGTAGGTCGCGTAGCGGCCGGGGCTGTTGCTAAATCATTTGTAAAAAGCACCTTTCCTCACGTAAACGTATGCGCATGGACACAACGAATTGCTTCTGTTTCTAATGAAGTACCCATGGAAAACATCACAACTGAAATTGTTGAAAAAAGCCCCTTAAGATGCCCTGACGAAACAGCAACAAAGCATATTCAAAACTTACTGTATCAATTGAAACAAGATGGCAATACCGCTGGCGGTGTGATTGGATGCTATGTTCTTGGCTTGCCCGCAGGCCTAGGCGATCCTGTATTTGACAAATTAGAAGCACAACTTGCTAAGGCAATGCTCAGCATTCCCGCTAGTAAATCTTTTGAAGTAGGATCAGGATTACAAGGGACTTTTCTCACAGGAAAAGAACATAACGACATTTTTTATTCAGATAAAGACCAAAAAATAAAGACAAAAACAAATCACTCAGGTGGAATACAAGGAGGCATCAGCAATGGCATGCCACTTTTTTTTCAAGTGGGTTTTAAGCCTGTATCAACTATTTTTTCACCACAACACACTATCAATTCAGAAAAAGAAAACGTTGTTTTTAGTCCTACCAAAGGAAGACACGACCCCTGTGTTTTGCCAAGAGCGGTCCCAATTATTGAGGCTATGACCTGGATTGTACTTGCCGATCATATTTTGCGGCAAAAATGCATTGAATCCTAACATGAATCAGTACTATGCTCGAATTCATTCTATCTTGAACAATAACTATGAAATTGAAAAAATTCTTCAGCGTTTCTTTAAAGAAGAACTGACACGTTATTCAGTTCCAAAAATTCAAAATAATGAAAACCAAGAATCCTTTACAATTGCATGTTCAATTTATAAAAGAGGCTTCATAAATCAGTTGAAGCCAGACCTTAAAGTTTTTATTCCAAAACTATACCACTTGTCAGAAAATGAAACCTATCTATTTTTTCAAGAAGACTCCTCCTTAAAGTTTTATGTTATAGAT
>JAIXXU010000205.1 GCA_027490595.1 Pseudomonadota bacterium | reverse complement strand
TGTTTTCAAAATTTCAAGCATCAATTGTGGATATGTTTGACAGATATATTTGAAATCATTGGACGACAGACGTAACAACAAAGCTTCCGAAGCTGCTTTGACAGAAAGAGACCTGGGTTCTCCTGAAAGAGCACCAAGCTCACCAACAGATTCCCCTTCAAGGACGCTTCCCATAAACTTTGTGCCTTTAGCAGTATCTAAGTAGGCAAAAAGAGCGCCTTTTTCCAGAATGTATAGACAGTCAGACTCATCTCCTTGCCTGATCAATAATTCTTCGGCTTGGGTATTCACTTCCTTAAAGAGAGGTGCTATTTCATGACAAATATCGACACCTAAACAGGAAAAAATCTTATTTTTTTTTAGAATTTTACTTACACGACTTTCCATTGCTGGCGTAAAACTCCTCAAAAAATTTTGAAAAAATGTATTTCAATATCCTTCGGCAAATGAAAATAAGTAATGAGGGGAAAAGCTTTAAGGACAAAAGGGTTATTGACGTTGTGAGGTTCCTGCGAAGACAAAAACCATTTCTTTAACTGTAACAGTCAGGCCAGGCATTTATTCTAATTTTAATAAAGGATATAATTTAGAAGTCCCAATCACGTTTTTCAAAGAAAAAATTTTGAAAAAGTGGTGCTCCCGGGGAGAATCGAACTCCCACTTCCAAGGAAACGCGATTTTGAGTCGCGCGCGTCTACCAATTCCGCCACAGGAGCAAGTGATGTGTTGATTTAGCCTTGTCCTAGCTCCTTGTCAAGAGTCGTCTGCTCGTGCAAAAAGGTTACTCATTCCCTGTCAATTCCTTTCCGCAGAAGCTCTATCCTTAAAAAAAACTGTTAAAATGGTCTAAACATTATGTGAGGTGAATTTGTGGAGTATACGCTAACCAAATCTGAAAGAGGCAGAATCATTTCGCTAAAAGGGCCCATCAACGAAGATGCAGGAACAGTATTTCAGGAAATCATCGACTCTCTTCAAGAAAACGATAAAAATCTAGAATTCAATTTTCAACAAGTCACCAATATCAACTCCCTTGGAGTTCGTTGTTGGGTCAGTTTTTTGAGATCCGCTGAGGCTGGACGCCACATTTTCTTTTCTGAATGTACACCTGACATCATTACACAAATTAATATGATCCCTAGTTTTTTAGGCAAAGCTAAAATCGAAAGCTTTTATGTAAACTACATCTGCGAAACTTGCCAAAAAGAAGAGAATAGACTTATTCAGTCTGAGAGCCTTTCACCTAGATCCATACCGGAAATACCGAAGTGTGAAAAAAAATCCTGTGATATGCAAACAGAGGAATTAGAAGAAGAATATTTTGTCTTTTTGTTAAGATAATATTTGAAAAATGTTTAACCATGGAGGCTGATTTTAAAATGAACGACCACTCCCCCCTGAAAGCAGACGGCGAACTACTGAGTTTATTTGAAAATCAAAAAGACTTCGTACGTGTTTTAATAGACGGATTCGTTCTTGTGAATCAAAGCTTTCAAGTTCTAAAATTCAACTCTGCCTTCTGTCAAATTTCAGGTTTAAAGGCCGTGGATGTAAGAAAAATTCTTTACCTTGACCAAATGCTAAAGCTAAAAGTTGGCATGAATGAAAACACAGTTCTAAAAGATCTCATTTTTGCCCCAACACCCACCCGCATAGATGAAGTTTCCGCAGTAAATCTCAATTCAGAACAAACACTCACGCTTATCATGAGTAGCTATCCCTATTCCGATTCACAGGGAGAGCCTTTGGGTGCTTTTATCCTCATCCGCGATGTGACAGCAGAAAGCAATCTACAAAACAAATACCGAAGCAAAAGCTTAGAATCCATCACAGACCCTTTGACTGGACTTTACACAAGACGTTTTTTTGAGTCTTATATTGAGAAAGAGTTAGCACGAAGAACATCAAGGAACGCCTCGTCACACATGGCAGTCATGATGCTCGATCTCGATAAATTCAAAGGCATCAATGATAAGTTTGGCCACCAGGCAGGCGATTATGTCTTGACAGAAACCGCTCGTGTGCTCCGTTCTTGTGCACGCCGATCAGACATCATCGGTAGGTATGGTGGAGAAGAAATTCTTGTACTTATTGAAGAAGCAACAGAAAAAACCGCGGCTGTCATTGCAGAAAAATTTAGAACGGCCATACAAAATAATGAATATATTTTCTTAGACAAACGAATCCCCGTGACAGTTAGCATTGGCGTTACCTTAGCTAATGAATTCCAAGATACAAAAGATTCCTTGGTCAAAAGAGCTGATGAAAGTTTGTACAAAGCCAAGGAATTAGGAAGAAACAGAGTGATTGTTAATTATGGGGATGGCCCACTATCTGCAATTAAGTTTCTGAAAATGTAAGTCCTGCGTAGAAAACTCACAATGAAAATCTTAAAGAATATTTTATTATCTTTTTTTTTGATGACGTGCTCACTGTGCAACGCTAATTCAGAACCGACACTTCCAGTATTTTAACGTGCATTGATTCCAGAGTAAGCCCCGAGATCGTTTTTGATCAAAGTATTGGCGACTTGTTCGAAGCACGAGTTGCGGAAAATGTTCTCAACAAAGATATTCTTGGAAGTTTTGAATATGCTGCAAAAGCTTCTCACTCGAAATTAATTGTTGTAATGGGACACACAGATTGTGGAGCCCTGAAAGGAGCGTGCGAGGGGATAAAAAAGAACTCATTTTTTATCGAAAAAAGCCGCATATCTTCCGATATTTTTTAAATAAATATAAGCACTTTTAATTTGCTCATCAGCATCAATAGACTTTGGCCATACTGGATGGCTCTCACTGTTCAGTCGATTTTTAAACAAAACTGCTGAATCTTCGTCCTTACTTTCTATGTGATTTGCTAAATTCACTTCTCTTTTCACAACATCTGATTTGCTAATTTTATCAAAAACCTCTTGGGCTGGTAAAGAAACATCAGGAGTAATGCCTTTGGCCTGAATACTACGTCCAAGGGGCGTATAATAACGAGCAACTGTATATTTTAAACCCCCACCATTTGGCAAGGGAACAATACTTTGAACACTTCCTTTCCCAAACGTTTGCGATCCCATGATAATAGCTCGCTCATGATCTTGAAGGGCACCCGCCACAATTTCACTGGCACTTGC
>JAIXXU010000299.1 GCA_027490595.1 Pseudomonadota bacterium | reverse complement strand
TAAATATACCTATTCCGAATAGCAAAAGCACTTCTTTACCAACACAAACCAAAAATTAATAAAAGTGGCACAATAAATGCATTCTATGAGTTACAAAAAAACACAAAACGAAAAAGGATTTACTTTGCTAGAAGTTATTTTAGCAGTTGCTCTTCTTTCAATAATTGGTGTCATGGTTATTAATATTTTAACTGATCAAATAAAGATGAGAAATGAACTAAACCAAAAAAATACTGGATATCATATTGTAAGCTCTGCCCTTGAACATATTAGCCAAGATTTACAAGGAGCATACCTATCTTCAAATGATTCTTCAGGTTCTTTAAATTTAATTTATCGAACAGTTATTCCTATATTTTCATATAAAGACAACAACTTGATTTTATTTATACAAAATTTTCAATCCCTCACTCGAAATTCCTCTGAGAGCAACCAAGCCAATATTCGTTATCATGTTATTCAAGACCCTAAAAATATAAACAAACAAAAGCTTGTAAGAATTGTAGATACTGATTTTGTATCTCCTATAGATAAAGATGATATAGGAATATCTAATGTTCTTATTGATGATTTAGAAAGTATTAATATTGAGTTCTGGGACGGAATACAATTCAGAAAAGAGTGGGACTCAACTACAGGTGATACTCAAGGTTTGATACCAAAGCTTGTCAAGGTTAAAATTGGTATTTATTTACCAAAGCCTGATCAAACTGAATTAGATGAAAACAAAGAAAAAAAGGATACATTCAAGTTGGAAACTATGGTTTATCTCAATTCCACATTTGGCAAAAAACAACCAACTAATGCTCCTTCAAGTCAGGAGTACCAATGGCAGTAAAAGAAAAATCATCGGGCTTTGCTTTAATATTTGTCATCGTGTTTACAGCGGTTATCATAAGTATTATTAGCGAGTTAATTTTTCAGTCACAGGGAATAGCTAAAAAAGCTATGACCACTGAAAATCAACTCTATGCAAAATTGGCCGCGCGAACAGGTCTTGATTTTTCATTAATGATGCTTAGTCTTAATAAAATTGCCAAAAACTATCAAAATAATCCTAATCTACCAATTAAAATTCCTCAAAATTTTTATGGCGTTTTGAATGGACAACCCATTGGAACATCAAGTTTTGACGATATAAATAAACTTTCCGGTATTGATTTATCAAGCAATATATCTCCATCAATTCTAAATTCTATAAAAAATATGAAAGGATATTTTGTTATAAATATCTCTTCAGAAAATTCAAAATTTAATTTAAATTTATTACAAAGTTCATACTCTCAGATTGCTTCAAAGGCTTTACTTCGGCTTTTTTCTACAAAAGATGCTCAGGACTTTCTTGCTTTATATAATTATTCACCGCAACAATTAGTAGACAATTTAGTTGCCTACATTAAAATTTCTAACCCTGGAAGTTCAACAGACTCCAGCGTACTTGCTGACTATAAAAAGCTGAATTTAAATTATGGTCCTAAGCATGCTGCGTTAGAATCTTTAGAAGAGCTTAGACGAATACCAGGTTTTCATATTGATGAAATCTATAAGATGTTTTCTCCCTACTTTACCATATGGCCAATTTCTGGACCTCAAAATACATTCAACATCAATACAGCACCCATTGAACTTATTTCGACGTTTGTGACCCCTGATCGAACTGATATTGACGACAAAGCATGGGATAAATTTGAAGATTATCGAATTGACAATAGATTTGAACAAAATAACGTAGGTTCATGGTTTAAAAAAAACTTGCCCTCTTTTGCACAGGACAAACAAGCAGATGATTTTCGAAACAATATTATTGGAGTCGATGATACTGTTTTTAGAATTGAGTGCAGGGGCGTTTATGACAATGTAGAGAAGAAAGTCATCATGGTAGTGAACCTTGCGCAAAATAATCAAAGTTCGCCCCAATCCATGGCAAATCCTACCTCAAAGGGTACGCCAAAAGACCAGCAACAAAGCACTCCACTAGGGCCAAATCAAACAGGAGGAAGCCCAGGAGCCAGTAGCAGTACAAGTCTATCCACTAAAGCTCCTGACAATATCGTTTCTTCTGCCTCGTTACCCTATCAAATCCTGTCTCTCCAATGGGTGAACTAACTTGAGTTAGAAGAAGAACTTGGTATTGATCTCTATATCAATGACGAATATGCACACTATTTTCTTTTGCTTTTTTAGCAAGAGTTATGGGATTCGGAGAATTCTTCAACCTATCTTGAAGGTCGTCATTGCCATCCCATACAAGAGCCTGCAATAAAACAGCATCCACGTGATCAACAGGAACTATTTCCATGCATTGCAGAATATTTTTTGGAATTTCATGCAAATCTCGTTCGTTCTCTTTTGGAATAATTACTTTCTTGATGCCACCCCGGTGTGCAGCTAAGAGTTTTTCCTTAAGTCCACCAATTGGCAATACCTTCCCGCGCAACGTAATTTCCCCAGTCATGGCGACCTCACGATTGAAGGGACGTTTGGTAAGAGCACTGACAATGGCAGTGGCCATAGTTATTCCAGCACTTGGGCCATCTTTGGGAATCGCACCTTCGGGAAAATGAACATGCAAATCAATTTTTGAGTAAAAATCTTCTTCTAAACCGAGAAACGCCGCTCGTGAACGCACATAGGTGAAGGCAGCTTGAGCAGACTCTTGCATAACATCCCCAAGTTTCCCCGTGATTTTTAAATTGCCTTTTCCTGCCATAACAGCAACTTCAGTCACCAATAAATCGCCACCTACCTCAGTATAGGCAAGTCCCTGACCAATACCAATTTCGTTAGAAAGTTCTTTCTCACCAATATTAAACTTCCGTGGACCAATATATTTCTGCACTGTAGAGGAGTCCACAAGAATTGGCTTAACGTTTTGGAGCAATGGAACTTGAGTTTTATTAATTTCTTTTTCTAAGGCCTCTTTAGACTTATTCGAGATAGACTTATTGTTTGCCTTCTTAAGCAAGTCTCGAGCAATTTTTCGACATACACTTGAAATTTCACGTTCTAAGTTACGAACACCAGCTTCACGAGTAAAATACCTAACGATTTCTTCAAGACCATCATCACTAAAGCTTAGCTCTATTTTTTCTAGACCATTTGCTTTTAAAGTCTTTGATACAAGATAATCTTTGGCAATATTGACTTTCTCCTGCTCCGTATAACCACTTAGAGTTATGATCTCCATACGATCTAGCAATGGTCTAGGAACAGAGCCTAAATTGTTTGCAGTTGCAATGAACAACACTTGAGATAAATCGTAGTCTAGATCCAGGTAGTGGTCGTTGAACGTATGGTTTTGTTCTGGATCCAAAACCTCCAACATGGCGCTTGCGGGATCTCCTCGAAAATCACTGCTGAGTTTGTCGATTTCATCAAGTAGAATAACGGGATTTCCGGATCCTGATTTCTTGATAGCATTCAGAATTTTACCAATCATGGCACCGATATACGTTCTTCGATGTCCGCGAATTTCAGCCTCGTCACGAACACCGCCTAGCGCCACGCGAGCAAAATTTCTTCCCGTAGCCTTCGCAATACTTTTCGCGAGGCTAGTCTTGCCTACGCCAGGAGGACCAGCAAAACATAAAATTGGGCCTTTGATTTTTTCGGACAAACTATTCACAGCTAGGTATTCAAGAATACGTTCTTTGGCTTTATCTAAACCAAAGTGTTCCGCATTTAAAACTTCTTCTGCGAAATTTTGATCTTTTAATGTTTGGGCATAATCACCCCATGGAAGAGACAATACCGTATCTAAATAGTTTCTGACGACAGTGGCTTCAGCACTCATGGGACTCATACTACGAAGCTTTTTGACTTCTTTTTTAACTTTTTCTCGCGCTTCTTCAGAAAGTTTTTTTGTTTTTAGTTTCGATTCAATTTCAGCTATTTCAGTTCTAATATCATCAGTATTGCCAAGTTCTTTTTGAATGGCATTCATTTGCTCATTAAGATAATATTCTTTTTGAGTTTTTTCCATTTGACGTTTTACGCGTGCTCTGATTTTTTTCTCAACACGTAAAATTTCTATTTCCGATTGTATAATTCCAAAAATTTCTTCTAGGCGCTTTGATGGATCTACAGTTTCTAAAATTCTTTGTTTGTCAGCCAGCTTAAGACTTGCAAGTTGAACTACAAGTGTGTCAGCAAGTCGGCTTTCATCTTCAATACTGGAAATAGAAAATACCATCTCAGGTGGTACTTTTTTATTTAATTTTACATAGGTATCAAATGCCTGTTTTACAGTGCGAATTAAGGCTTCATTTTCAGCATTTTTGGCACTAGACTCTTGAACTTCAGCTACTTCAACAACAAGCATATCGCCTGATTCAACATAACGAATAACTTTTGCTCT
>JAIXXU010000027.1 GCA_027490595.1 Pseudomonadota bacterium | reverse complement strand
TCATATTTCTTAGAGGTATAATAGCACTACTAAGAAATGAAGTTGTTATGCGTCAAACAAATGCAGGAAGAAGCAAACTGTTTTCCATACTGATTTGGAATTACATGGATATAGTTTGCACAGGAGTCAAAATTAAATATAAGGAAATGATTTATTTTTTTAAAATTAAGGAGTTGGTAGAGTTAAATTTAATTGATATCCATTACTCATTGTTAATGTATTTGGACCAAAATATGTAAAAAGTGTAACTGCATTTGTTCCACCAGCCCAACCAGTCCAGCCAAGATATGAACCATCATTTGGTAAACTTTTTAAAAAATTATTGATATCATTCGCACAATCTTTTGTATTATTACCTCCAAGCTCTGTTACAATTGCTTTTAAATTATTATCTTGTAAATATTTGTTTAAATCAAAAAGGGTAGGTATTGAATTGGGAACACATTCTCCAGCGCCAGAATAATTTGCATCAAAATATTGATGGACACTTATGGCATAATTACTATCTTTTATAGCGGATGGCACAAAAACTTTTGAATTCGCGGTATAACCGTCCATTGCAGTTCCCCAATTAAAAGCACTGCTCCAATGATTTCCTTCTAATAAGATTAAATTATTTGCACCAACAGCACGAATAGCCGCAATAGCAGTATTGTAATTGCTTAAGATTAATTCCGTTGACATTCCATAAGGCTCATTCATTAAGTCAAAGCTGACATGTGAATTATTTTTAAATTCTGTTGCAATTGCGCTCCAAGCATTTGCATAATCTGTCGACGTAGGACCGACTCTGCTCCCAATAATTGCTTGTGATGATCCATATCGCATGTAATTGTGCATATCTATAATAACATACATTCCTTTTGCAACTAATTGATTCACTAAATTAGCATAAGCTTTTGCGTTGGGATTATTGAAGTTGATGGGTATACTGGGATCATTTGCTTGTACTTTAGTATCTGTTGAACTTGATTGTAAATACTCCCATTTAACAGGCAGACGAACTGTATTCATGCCTTGTGCAGCGTAAAAAGCACCATCATTTATAGAAGGGACAGCAAAAGAATAATCATAATCAGCACCAGATAAATTAACCCCGCGATAAGGTAACGAATTGTAGCTACTTAAAGTCGTAGGATAATTATTGGAAGAAGTAGAAGAAACAAACTTTACAGTACGAGGAGTAAATTGATCTTGATATGGACTTAATGCTGCAGTTCCTCCATCAATACTGTTTAAATTAACTGAGGTAGCAGTATATTGAATGCCAAAATGACCTACATAAGTGACGCATTTAGGTTTCACACCGCTATAGTCTATCGCTCCATCACAGACGCCGTAATCAAATTGTTGCCATGCTGTTTTACTGCCAAGCATTGACCATTGTGTTTGCACACTAGGAAGCGAACCGTAGCAAGGAATCGAAATATTTGGCTCTTGGTAGGTAGCACACCAACCATCATTCCCACTGTTAACAACATTTGTCAGCAAAAAAGTAGTGGAATTGTTATTTTGAATTCCAAGTTTACTAAATGCTGTTTGTGCATTTGCTGAAGATAAAATAACCTCAAATCCTAATAAAATACCTATTAAAATGGTTTGTTTTTTCACAGTTTCTCCTTTGTGCTTATTTTCTTGCACTTAAGTTTTATCGATAGTAATGGTTGGTTATGATACCTGACATTTTTACTAGGTTTTCCATGAATCTTGATAAATTTTCCCAACTTTTAAAGAAATCCACTACCGAACGGCAACTAAAAGCCGTTCTTCGTGATTATTTGCATTACTTTAAAATAACTGGTTACGCATTTACTTTATATTCTAGGCATACAAAATCAGGAATAAAATTAAAATACCATTGTGTTTCAGAGGCCTTGGCAGGTTGGCATAATTATTATTTAGAACAAGGATATGCTGACATGGATAGGACATTAGAGGAAAGTCATACTATGGTTTTACCTATTTTCTGGGATATCAATGAGCAGTTAAGCAAAGCTAAAAACAATAGAGAAATCCAAATAAGACAAGAATCTATTGAGTATGGCATAGATAAAGGACTTTCTATCCCTATTCATGGTCCGCATCTTGGTTTTTCTATATTAACTTTACATCAATTTCGTAATGAATCTTGTTTACAAAATCATCTAAATCTTCAATATGAATGGATGAGTGCAGCAAAAAAATTTTATCATTATGTTACAAAACACTTAACTTAAATGAAGTTATTTCTGTAAATAATGCTTTAACAAAGAGAGAAAAACAGTGTCTTAATTTTACAGCGAAAATATGGCGAGTAGAAAAAATTGCTAAGGAGCTTGGAATTAGTCTGAGAACAGTGAACTTTCATATTCAAAATGCGAATAAAAAATTAGGGACAAACAATAAATATCAATCAATTCATAAAATCATCTCGTCAATTTAAAATATTCTTTCGTTAATAGGTTTTTTTGAAACAAGTTCAAACCAATACAGCTCGTACATCAAACAGGATTGCGAATCTTACAAAGCTTTGGCCAAGAATTAATTTTTCGATTTTCATGCAAACTTTTTTTTCTCAATATCATGATTTTCTTTTTAAAATTGTGTCTAACTTCTCTTTTCCAAAAGGTGAATTAGAATTTTTAAAAAATAATGCCACGAATTCATATGTGCAAAGCCCCAATGTCTTGAAATCACAGACTGAGACCTCAAAAAAAACCAAGTCCTCTTACACTAGGAGCCTGAGACCTCTTGAGCCTTTCGCAAGGTGCTGAAGGTTCTTCTCCATCCGTTGAAATCACAAATTATGACCTCAAGTGAACGTGGTGACAAACGCTATAGCCCGTATGTTATAACGGTTGTCTTTTTTTAAGAAATGCTTGCCTTAACTTGGCTCAAAAAACTCTTACCCACTCAAAAAAAAGCGGCAATAAACCACTATTTAATCTTCGATATGCATTTGTTTGAAGATCATCTGCAGGAACTTTTTTTAATAAATCAGAATGAGGATCAAATGCCTTTTCGCCATCCTCTTGAATATTAAGAT
>JAIXXU010000041.1 GCA_027490595.1 Pseudomonadota bacterium | reverse complement strand
TGGTTTGGCTCGGTCGCTATTCATGTAGTTGATTATTTTTCTAATAGAGATTTGTTATTTAGTATATTGACTTTAAGGTTTCAATCCCTTACCCAGTCTTTTTTATCTGGTTCCTTACTTTCATTGTCGGGTTATCTTCTACAAAAAGCATTTCGGAATCCAATTGCTGACCCTTCTGTTTTAGGCATTTCTGCAGGAGGAAGTTTTTTTGGTCTACTTTTTTTCCTTCATGGATATAGTATATTGTTTTTAAGCAAATATATCGATCAGGTTTTTTTGTACAATTTAGGTTGTTTTTTAGGATGTTTATTTTCTTTTTTTCTTCTTGGGCAATTTAAAAAATTATTCTCACAATATCAAAATAATGCCTCTTATTTATTGAGTGGCTTGATTCTAAATTCAGTGTTTTCTTCTTTGTCGTTGTTATTTTTAATTTTAGCACCTCAAGACAAAGCTCAAGAATTTTATCCTTTACTTGTAGGTAGTCTGCGTGTTTTTGAACCGTTTTTACTCTATGTTTTTTTCATCATTGCCATTTTTTTTGTTGTTATTATAATTAAAGTAAGTAAGAATTTAAAATATTTAGATTTAGATGATTCTTTTGCTAAAACTTTAGGAATAAATAACGAAAATTTAAGAAAAAAAATTGTTATTTTATCATCTTTTTTAATTGTTATTTGTGTGTCTTTAATGGGTAATTTAGCATTTGTGGGATTAATTGTTCCACATTTTATGAGAAAATTTAAGGTAAAAAATGTAATTCTTGAAATATTGTATACTATTTTCTTGGGAGGTTCTCTTGTAATTTTTGCTGATTTTTTGTCTAGAGTGGTGGCTCCTCCGCTTATTTTGCCCCTAGGTATTTTTACAGCGCTTGTGGGTGCTCCTATTTTACTTTCAATTTTAATTAAATATAAAAAATGTAGCATATAGAATTTATGAAGTAATATAAGTGTAACTATGATAAAAAATAATTCTACCTCAACTGCTTGGGTTAATAACTATAAAGATATGAAATGTAATCCGAAACTTAAAATCGAAAATTTATTTCTTGGTGTGTCTCCGTCCTTTATTCTTAAACATATTTGCTTTGAAATTGAAGGTTCGGGGATTGTTTTTCTTACTGGGCCTAATGGTTCAGGCAAAAGTTCGTTGTTGAAATGCTGTGCGGGTGTTTCCGAAAATTATGAAGGTATTTTGACTGTGAATGGAAATATTCTCAAAACTATTCCCATTGAAAAAAGGCCACGGCTTATTTCTTGGCTTCCTCAAAAGCTTCACAGACCAGAGGGATTTACGTTACGTGATTTCTATAATTTTTTGGGAACCCCCCTACCTGAATATATTCTCGCAGATTTTGAGCTGGAGAATATCATGGAAAATAGATTAGATGATTTAAGTGGAGGGGAGTGGAAGCGGGCCATGTTATGTCATGTTTTTCAAAGCAAAGCACCTTTTCTTTTCCTCGATGAACCAGATGGAGATTTGGATGAATACTTTCAAATGAAATTGAAAGTATGGTTTGAGACCTATCGGCGAATGAACAATGCACTTGTATTTGTTGCTACTCATAAAAAACAATTTATTGAAAAAGATGATGTTTCCACCATGTTTATAAATGAAGGAAGACTAGTCTATTGTCAGAAGCCTCGAGGTGTTTTTCTTGACGGGCGTTAAAATTTTTTATAGTACTTTTCCATTAGAAATGGAGGGTTAGCTCAGTTGGTAGAGCAAGAGACTCTTAATCTCTTGGTCCAGGGTTCGAGTCCCTGACCCTTCACCATTTTTATTTTCTAGCTTCTTTCAATTTTGTCGCACAATCTTCTTGGCTTTTGCACACCTTATGTTTTTTCATTTCATTCAAATATAAAAGAAGATCTTCCATATTTTCAGGACTTAAATGAGCCAAGCTTAGCATTCTAGAATTTGCACGATAAGATAAAGGAGACTTTACGTAATTTTTGATGAAGTCCTCACTGAGATATTCCGTGAAATTTTTTGGCACATTCATTTCTGGACCTTTGTCTCCTCCTTGCAAATTAACACTATGGCAAGGGGCACAAGTGGTTTGAAAGATTTCAAAACCAGCTTTCACCTTATTAGATGCTGAAAAAGGTGGTGCACTTTTTCCATAAATTTCTGAATAATTTTGTAAGGAAAATTTCACAATTGCGTAAGGCCAATATGATATCGGTACCGCCTCTCCTTGTGTCCATATTAAATAATAAGGTCCACCTTGAACTTTTGCGTTGTCAAACCAAACAGTGTCCCACTTTCCTGCGCGGGCTCCAACCTGCTTAAAAGCTAAAATAGGAGAGTATTTTTTTATATAACTCAGGGGAATACTAACTTTATATCCATCAACTGCAATAAAAGTGATGAGATCCATATTTTCAATAGAAATGTTTTTTTGAGCTAGGAATTTTAAAAAATCAATTCCTTCAAAGCGACCTTTCGGTCCATAAAGTTCTGTTGGTGTTTGAATTATCACTGTATTTTTATGAATATCACTGGAATTTTCCAAAAAAGCTTTGTGAATGTCCCATTCTTTTGGTAATGACAAAGCTTGTGTTGTTTGTGTGAGTGACATAATCACAATTGTAACTATGCATTTTGTGAAGAATTGAATGAAAAGCGAAATCACTTATATCTCCTTGTATTGAGCTTAAAATCAAACTTCCATATTACTATCACGTGGTCATTTATTCATAGTGAACACTTTACCTTTTTTGCAAAAGGATTGCATGTATGACAAAAGCTTCTTTTTTTGGTGGGCTTGCGATATTCGCCATGTTTTTTGGGTCAGGGAACTTAATATTCCCCCTTCTTATTGGAAAAGAAACCACTCATTTGTGGTCGCTGGCAACTATTGGCTTAGCTGTGAGTGGAGTTTTTCTTCCCATGTTTGGCCTTATCGCTATGCTTTATACAAGAAAAGATATGGAGCAATTTTTTGGTGGGTTGTTCAACAAATTTGGTTCAAAATTGGCATCATTGGTTGTTTTGCTTTTGTGTGGTCCGTTTGGGGTGGCTCCTCGTTGCGTAACCGTTGCTGAGGGTGCTTGGCACAGCGTATTTCCTGGAACACCAGCCATTGTTTTTGTCACCGTCTGTTGTCTTGTTGTCTGGGGATTGATTTATTTTGATACAAACATCATCGATCTGATTGGTAAAGTTTTCACGCCTTTTAAGTTGGCTGGTTTATTAACTATTATTTTTAGCAGCATTTATGTAGCTCTTAAAACACACCACCCCATTCCAGAAAAAGTGGCAACAACAGGTTCACCCATCATGGTAGGTTTATTGAACGGGTATGGTACAATGGATTTATTTGGTGCGTTATTCTTGGGGCCCACGATAGTTGCTTATTTTAAAAAACCAAATATGACTGAGAAAAAAGTGAATTCAGAGTGTGTAAAAGCAATTCTCTTAGGCTTTTCTATTATTCTCTTTATATACACGTGTTTGATTTTTCTTGGTGCTACTTATTCTGCTGATATTCAAAATGCGACTCCAACGGAATTATTACCTAAAATAGTTAATTCTGCCTTGGGAACATATTCCTTATATATCATTTCGTTTACCTTGATTGTTGCCACCATGGTAACAGCTATTGCTCTTATTTCTGTAACTGTTGATTACATCACGCCAAGAATGAAAGCACTAAAAAATTCTCGTGTGACAGCCTTAAATGTATGTATGATTTTAACCTTTTTATTTTCTGCCATGGGTTTTTCTTCTATTATGGCGTTTTTAACCCCCCTTCTGCAGGCAATGTATCCACTGACAATTTTTATTTTGCTTATTCATATGTATGCTGCTTTTAAGAAAAAAGAAGTGCATTAAAAATTATTTATATCATTTTTTATTTTGGTGTAAAAAATATAGCTCGTTTCAAGAAAAGTAACGATAGAAATGTTTTAATGCTTTCGCCTCAATCTAAAAAAATCTTTCAAAATTGTAGAGCATTCTTCCTCGCACACTGAGGAAGTCACTAAGCATTGATGGTTAAGGCGTTTGTCGGTCAAAACCTGGGCCAGGCTTTCAACAGCGCCCGCCTTGGGATCGTGTGCACCATAAACCACACGGTTTAGCCGTGAGAGAATAATTGCTCCTGCGCACATAAAACAGGGCTCTAGTGTGACATAAAGTGTGCATTGAGATAGCCGCCATGAGCCTGTAGCCTGACATGCCTTTTCGATGGCAATTATTTCAGCATGTGCTGTTGCCATTTGATTGGTTTCGCGAAGGTTAAATGCCGTAGAAATGATTTCTCTGTTTGGTCCAACGATGACGGCTCCAACTGGGACTTCCTTGGCAGCAAATGCTGTATTGGCTTGCGCAAGAGCAATGCGCATAAAAGTTTCGTCGAGTTCATGAACACTTGTATACATAAATAATGTGCAATAATAATAAATAAAAAAGGTGGCGGAGCGAGAGGGATTCGAACCCTCGGAAGAGTTACCCCTTCGCATCCTTAGCAAGGATGTGGTTTCAGCCACTCACCCATCGCTCCAGAGGACTTTGCATGTTGAAAGAGTCTAACGGAATAAATATATAAATCGAGACTTAGTCACAAAAAAATGGCGCGCGATAAGCGATTCGAACGCCTGACCGCTAGATTCGTAGTCTAGTGCTCTATCCAGCTGAGCTAATCGCGCATTTTTTTTACTATACTTTTCAGCACAGTGTTTTTTTGTCTACACAAAGGCTTACCTGAAGTCAACTCTCAAAAACGGATTTTTAAACTGGCATTAGTCAATTTAAATATGTTATGGCTCTTCGCGAGGCTCGGAAACATCCAAGCCAAAGCGCTCGTTAACCGCCCATGGAGGCTCATATGGCTCTGCTTTGTAGCAAAAGTCTTTCAAAAATCCTGCTCTTTGTAGCTTTTATTATATCTCTTTCAATGTTTAGTTTTTCTTGTTTTGCAAAGCAAAATCTTCCTAAAATTTGTATGGTTTTGGACAAAGGTGGGCGTGATGATCATTCATTCAACGAGTCTGCCGTTAAGGGGTTTCAACTTGCCCAAAAAGCTCTTCATATCAATCCAGAAAGTCGCTTTGTGGAACCTAAGAATGATGCTCAGCTTCCTCTTTTTTTGAATAATTTTTCTTCAGAAGTGAACTGTGATCTTATTATTGCCATTGGCTTTACTCCTGCCGCATTTATTCCAGAAGTTGCCAGCAAATTTCCTCAGAAAAAATTCATGGTCATCGATTCCAATTTACAGCTAAAAAATGTCAAACATAATATACGTTCTGTTCTTTTTGAGGAGCATGAAGGTTCCTTTTTGGTTGGTGCCATTGCAGCCATCAAGTCTAAAACTGGTAGAGTTGGCTTTGTGGGTGGTATGGATGTTCCTTTGATTCATCGGTTTGCTTTGGGGTATTCCTCAGGAGCTAAATATATCAATCCAAATATTAAGGTTCAAGAATCTTATGTGGGAGTTACACCTGACGCTTGGAATAATCCTTCCAAAGCAAAAGAACTTGCCTTGTCTCAATACAACAAAGGAGTAGATGTTATTTTTCAAGTGGCTGCAGCGTCTGGTCAGGGTGTGTTTGATGCAGCAGAGGAATTAAATAAGTCCGACAGTAAATCAGTCCGCTATGCTATTGGTGTTGATTCCAATCAGAATTGGGTAAACCCGCACGTAATTCTCACCAGTATGGAAAAGCGTGTGGATCGTGCAGTGTTTAATGGAATATCAGATTTTATTAGCAATAAATTTACTGCCGATGTTGTTGTTTATGGTCTTAAAGATTCTGGAGTGAATTGGTCATTAGATAATAATAATCGTGAATTTTACTCACCTAGTGAAATTGCTCGTATCAATCTAATAAAAAAACTAATTATTGATCATGTCATTCATGTGCCAGATTATTACAAAATAAATACACACAAAAATTAGTGTAAAAGAGTAAAGGTTACAAACGTGGCAAAGGCAAAAATGAAACATTTTGGACTCTTGTTATTTTTCTTTTTTTCCTGTTTTCTTTTTTCGTCACAAGCCACAGCAAAGCCAAACCTTAAGGTTTGTCTTATTTTTGACAAAGCAGGTCATGACGATCATGGTTTCAATGAATCCGCTTACAAAGGCTTTCAAAAAGCCATGTCATCCTACCTTATTTCCTCAGACAGCCGTATTTTTGAAGCAAATGCTGACGAACAAGTAGATCAGGCGTTGAATGGTTTTGCTCGTTCAAAATGTGAGCTTGTTATTTCTGTTGGCGTGAATATTTCTGAACATGTAAAGACGAAGGTAGCAAATTATCCAAAGTTGAAGTTTTTATTAATTGATGACGTTGGTGCCGGTGAAAATGTCCGATCTGTTTCTTTTCGTGAAGATGAGGGTAGTTTCCTCATGGGTGCCATTGCAGCTATGAAAACAAAGACGAGAGTCATCGGGATTGTTGGTGGCATGAATATTCCTTTGTTGCAAAAGATGATCAATGGCTACAAGGCGGGAGCTCACTATGTTGATCCTAGAGTTACAGTATTAACTTCTTTTGTAGGTGTCACGGTTGCTGGTTGGAACGATCCTTCTAAAGCAAAACAAATATCTCTGAATCTTTTTTCTCAAGGTGCAGATGTTATTTTTCAGGCAGCAGGCGGTTCTGGGCTTGGTGTGTTTGATGCCGTGGAAGAGGCTTCAACTAATAAAGATCCTATCAAACGCTACGCTATTGGTTGTGATTCAAATCAAAACTCAATCAAGCCAGGTCTTGTTTTAACAAGTATGATAAAAAATATCACTCAGGTTGTGCTTTCTTCTGTAGACGATATGGTTGAGAAAAATTTCAAACCAGGCCATATTGTTTATGATGTTAAAAATAATGGTATTGATTGGGCTTTGGATAGCCACAACAGATCCTTGTTCTCGATTTCTGAAATTAAAAAGATTAGCAAAATTAAACAAAATATTATTAGTGGTGTCCTAGTTGTGTCACCAGTTCATTAAGAAAGGTAATAAAAAGTCATGGGATTAAGGGTGCTGTGGTTTGTTTTCTTGATGTGTTTTTCTTTAACTGTTGAAGCTTATTCTCCTAGAGTGTGTCTTATTCTCGATAAAGGGGGTAAAGATGACAAAGCATTCAACCAGGCTGCTTACGAAGGTTTTGCTCGCGCTTTAAAAAATCTCCCAGTTTCTCAAGACAGCAAATTTGTAACTGTCCGTGAGGATTCTCAGGCTACTCAATTTGCAAGAACTTTCTCTTCTGGAAATTGTGATTTAATTATTGCCGTAGGGTTTAACAATGCGGATGTTGCTCATAAACTTTCGGAAAGTTTTCCGAATCAAAAGTATGTTGTTGTTGATGCCACCTACGCTTCCTCGAATATTCGTTCTTTGAGTTTTCAAGATCATGAAGGCGCATTTTTAATGGGCGCAATTGCAGCAATTAAGACAAAATCATTACAAGTTGGTTTTATTGGAGGTATGGAAATACCATTGATGCAGCGTTATCAGACAGGCTTTGAAGCGGGTGTAAAATATATTAACCCCAAAATTAATGTTGTATCCTCATTTGTGGGTCTTACCGCTTCCGCTTGGAATAATCCTGCGAAAGCAAAAGAAATTGCATTATCAATGTACCAACGTGGTGTGGATATTATATATGCGCCAGCTGGCGCCTCATCCTTAGGTGTATTTGATGCTGTTCAACAGGTCACAAAGTCGGGGCTTGATCACTGTTTTGTGATTGGTACTGATTTTAATCAAAATTATATGGTACCTGGCCATGTTTTGACAAGTTTAATCAAGAAAGTAGATGTCCAAGTTTATAACTCCATCCAGCAATTTATCAATCATAATATGCAGACAGGACTTGTTAAACTAAGTTTTAAAGAAAACGCCTTGGATTGGGCTTTAGATAGATTTAATTCTGGTCTTTATTCTAAAAATGAAATTCAAAGAATAAATGATATTAAAAAAAAGATTACTGAAGGTAGAATTCAAGTCCCAGATTTTTATCGATCTGGCCATTCTTTGTCACAGCCCTCATCAAAGCTGTAAGAGGGTTCAATGACTCATTTGCATGTAAATCATAAAGATATGAAGAGTCCTTTTGCTGTAGAGTTTCGCCATGTGACTAAAACATTTGGTTCTATCAAAGCTAACAATGATATTAGCTTTAAAGTCCCTAAAGGTACGGTCCATGCTTTAGTTGGTGAGAATGGAGCAGGAAAATCAACTGCCATGAAAATTTTATTTGGTCTGTACAAAGAAGACTCTGGTGAAATTCTCGTGCATGGCAAGCCTCAACATTGGGACTCACCTAAAGATGCTATCAAAAATGGGATTGGGATGGTCCATCAACATTTTATGCTTGCTGAAAACTTAAATGGTCTTGACAATATTATTCTTGGCGATGAAGAATGTACCTTAAAATTACCTTTCATCCCCTTACCCTTTAATGTGATAGATAGAAAAAAAGCAAGAGAGAAAATTAGTATTATTTCAGAAAAATATGGTTTAAGTGTCCCTTTAAACCTTCCTATTTCTCAGCTTACTGTTGGCATGCAGCAGCGCATTGAAATATTAAAATTATTGTATCGAGATGCTGACATTCTCATTCTTGATGAACCTACTGCAGTCTTAACCCCTCCTGAAGTTGATGAGCTCTTTGCTAATCTTAAAAAATTGAAAGACGAAGGTAAAACAATTCTGATCGTAACCCACAAGTTGCGTGAGGTACTTACATTTACCGATGAAATTACAGTGTTTCGTGGGGGTTCTGTTGTAGGGCATTTAATGACGTCCGATGCATCAGAACAGAAAATTGCATCGCTGATGGTTGGCCGCAAAGTTGAGTTGAGACCCGAGGTTTCTTCGCCCCAGCATCTTGGTAAACATGTGTTAAGCGTCGACAATGTTACTATTAAAAATCTCTCTCATAAAAAGCAAGCCAATCAAAAAAATGCTTTAAATAAAATTAATCTTTCTGTTCGCGCCGGTGAAATAGTTGGCATTGCTGGTGTGGAAGGTAATGGACAGTCAGTTCTTTTGGATTTGATCTTTCATCCACAAAAATATTTTGGACCGAAATGTTCTTCTGACAGCATAGGCTCCGGGAAAGTCACCCTCCTTGAAAACGATGTTACGCATAAAAGTAGCGCTCAAATGAGTAAACTTGTTGTCGGTTTTGTTCCTGAGGATAGACATTTAAACGGCCTACTTTTGCAAATGAGTGTTGAAGAAAATTATATTTTAGGTAGACACAAAGAAAAGAAGTTTCGTCGGGCATTTTTTTTCCAAAATAGAGTTCAAATTCGCAAGTCAGCTAATTTTGCTATGGAAAAATATGATATAAGGCCAAGACTTGTAAAAGCATTTATTCATGGTTTTTCTGGCGGTAATCAACAAAAACTTATCATTGCAAGGGAGCTTGCAAAAAAACCAAACTTTATTGTAGCCGCCAACCCAACTCGTGGTGTTGATATAGGTGCTATTGAATTTATTCACAATAAGCTTATTGGTAAAAGAGACAAGGGTGCTGGTATTTTGCTAGTTTCATCAGAATTGGATGAAATTTTGAAATTGTCTGATCGTATTCTTGTTTTTTATGGGGGAGAAATTGTGGCTGAGTATAAACGCCATGGCGTCGACGAACACACACTTGGTCTTGCCATGTGCGGAGGTTGCGTAAAATGACTATTCTGCGCCCTATTTTAGCGACTATTTTGAGTTTGGTTCTAGGACTTCTGGCAACTTCTTTATTTCATGAAAGTCCTCTGCATATTTTTAAAATATTTCTACAGTCTGGTTTTGGGAGCGCGTATGATTTTGGAATGACGCTTACCTACAGCGTTCCTCTTATCCTTACGGGGTTATCAGTTTCATTGGCTTTTAAAGCTGGTTTATTCAATATCGGTGCAGAAGGCCAATTGACTATGGGTGCTTTGGCTGTTGCTGTTTTTGCTGCATTGGTTCCATTACCTTCTCTGATTGCGCCCCTTGCGGGTGCCCTTGTGGCTGCCTGTGCGGGCGGAATTTGGGGCGCTTTGGTTGGATTTTTAAAGGCCAGACGTGGAGCTCATGAAGTCATTATGACTATTATGATGAATTTTATTGCTGCGGGTATTTCTAGTTATGTTGCCGTGTATTTGTTGAAAGATCCAAATACTCAAAACCCACAGACCCTTCCTATCTTGCCTGCATTTTCTTTAACTCAATACTCTCTTTTCAATGGAGCTCCTGTAACATTTGCTTTATTTCTCTCACTCCTCATCGCTGTCGTGTGCTGGTTGTATCTTTATCGTACCCCGTATGGTTTTGAATTACGTGCCGTGGGTGAGAATGAACATGCGTCCTCTACAGCGGGCATTGGTGTGCAAAAAGTACAAATTCTAGCGATGTTCTTTTCCGGAGCTTTGGCTGGTCTTGTGGGTGTTGGTGAAGTCATGGGAAGAGTCGGATGCTTCAAGCTAGATTTTTCGCCTGGCTACGGGTTTACCGGAATTGCCGTTGCTTTTTTGGGCCGCTGTCATCCTTTGGCTATTATTTTTTCAGGACTTCTCTTTGGTGCCATTCAGAAAGGAGCTAGTGATTTGGAAATTTTCACACAAAATGTGACGTCTGATTTAGCTCTCGTTTTACAAGCGCTCATCATACTTGTTGTTTCTGCTGATGGACTTTGGGAAAAGTGGATACCAGTTAAAAAGGGGAAGGCATGATGCAAGTTTTCGAAATTGCTTCCTTTGTGTTTGCGTCCGCCTTGCGGATGTCGTCTCCGCTTATTTTTGCTGCACTTGGCGGAATTATGAGCGAGCGTTCTGGAGTGATTAATATTTCCCTTGAAGGCAAGATGCTAGTTGGTGCTTTTGCAGCAGCTGTTGTGACTTATTATTTTCACAGTCCTGTTTTAGGTCTTTTGGGCGGAGCTTTGGCAGGTTTTATTCTAGCCTCCATCTACTCTCTCTTTGTGATCTCCTTCAAGTCTAATCAGATTGTTACGGGAACTGCCATCAATATTCTTGCTGCGGGTATTGTCCCTCTAATTTCCCAAGCGTTATTCCAAAACACAGGATCTACTCCTGAAATACCTATGGCCGACAGATTTACACAGTTTCCCATTATATTATCCTGGGTAAGCGTTGTTTTAATTTGGGCCTGGTTTCGTTACTCTCCCTTTGGATTATGGCATCAATTTGCTGGAGAACATCCATACGCTTTGCAAACTTCGGGAGTTGACGTCATCAGCACGCGCTGGTGTGGCGTATTGAGCTCAGGTATATTTGCAGGTTTAGGAGGTGCCACTCTTTCTATTTGCCTCTCCAGTAATTTTACTCGAAACATGACGGCGGGAAGAGGTTTCATGGCCCTTGCTGCTTTGATTGTAGGGCGTTGGCGACCTATGACTGCTGCTGTAGCTTGTATTTTCTTTGGGCTCTTTGATGCTGTTGGTATTACCCTTCAGGGTTTAACCCTTCCACAACCTGACTTTGATTCTGCTCTTTTAAATAACTTTGTGAAGTTTTTTATTTCTACTCAATTTGTTCAGATTATACCGTACCTTTTGACAGTAATCGCAGTTGCTGGATTTGTAGGGCGGAGTCGTCCACCAAAAGCACTTGGTATTCCATTTTTAAAAAATAGGTGATTACTCATGGCACCGATGAGACTTTACACACGTACGGGCGATCAGGGGAATACCGGTCTTGTCGATGGCTCGCGCATTGAAAAAGATCATGTACGTATTGCTAGTTACGGCACTGTTGACGAGCTTAATAGCATTCTTGCTTTGTGCATCGATAGTTTAAAAACCAACACGTTTTCCTTGGCTCCCCAATGTCTTCAGTGGATACTCGCTATTCAAAACGATCTTTTTACTATTGGCTCTGAACTTGCGACTCCCTACGAGGCTCGTTGGGATGGCATGACTTCGATTACTCTTGAAGACATCACTATTTTAGAGAAACTTATTGACTTTTGCCAATCACAAGTTCCATCTTTAAAAGAGTTTGTGCTGCCTGGTGGCACGCTCAGCAACTGCTATTTTCATGTGGCACGCACTGTATGCCGCAGGGCAGAACGAACTATTATTAGTCTGTCAAAAATTGAAAAAATTAATGCGAATATTATCCCTTATATAAATAGACTTTCCGATTTACTTTTTGCTTTGTCGCGTATTGCTCTCATTATGAGCACCCAAAAAGAATTTTATTGGTCTAAGCTAAGTGGAGTTCGTTCTCTTTCTCTTCCAGAGGGTTTCTAAATGGGTTTTAAATACAAACAAAATAAGCCTTACAGACCTCCTGCGCCAAAAAAGCCTATACGACTTGCTTTTGGGCTCGTTGAGGATCCTCTATCAAAACCTGCCGTACCACAAACTCCTCCCGTTGTTCACCAGTTTGAAAAACAAGAAATTGTAGGTACGCTTACGTTAAAAAAATTCAACGTTGATGGCGTCAAGCTATTAACTGAAAAACACCTTCAACGTATTCTTGTTAATTTACGAAAAATTTATGAGGAAGGGCGTTCATACAACACCAATACCATCATTGATCTTCTTTCTGAAAATATTCTAAAAATATCTTTTAACTTTAATCAAAGCGTCATTGATCGCATAAAAGGTTTAGATCGCAACGAACGGCTTTGGGATCCTGAGTCTAAATCCTGGCATGTTTTTATTGGTTGTATCGATGATCTGTTTGATATTTTAGGTCGAGGATTAAAAATTACGGATGAAGCCTATGAGGCCATGGTAGAATTCATTCAAAGTTCTTACTACGCAGCAGTGGCGCCCGGAAAGTTAGGGAAACTTATTTTTCGGGAAAATTTATATGCAGATGACGATCCAGCATCTGAACTAGGCCGTAAGGTTACTGTAGCACCCGGAAGCCAATTGGCCATGCAAGCTGGTTTAACCTTGAGCGCTGTCCAGGAAAATCATTTGAACCTGATTCGAGCTCAGATTGCTAACTTTCCATTTAAACGCAAGCCCTTTTCCCACCAAATTCTGGGGATGGAATTTTTATTACAGAATCCATGTGCCGCGCTTTTAGACGAAATGGGCTGTGGAAAAAGTTTTCAGATAGCATCTAGTATTGCTATGCTTTTTGATCGAAAAGAGATTACACGTTGTCTCATTGTGGCTCCTAAATCTCTGATTAAAACATGGCAAGATGAGCTAAAAATGGCTTGTGATGTCTCATATACAGTGATTGAGGGTCTTCCAGCTCTTCGTAAAAAACAATTGGCTAGTAACCATTCTATTTTTTTAATTCACTATGAAGGTCTTCGTTTAGAAAAAGAAACTCTTGCTCAATGGGTTTCTGAAAACCCTTCTTTAATTGTATTTGATGAAAGTCAACGTATTAAAAATATCAACGCACTCACCACGATCAGTGCTAAGTATGTGCGAAGCAAGGCCAGTCGTTGTTTTATTGCCACAGGATCTCCCATTGCCAATAGGCCTATCGATCTATTTGCCCAATATTTAGTTATGGACAATGGAAATACATTTGGCACACAATTTCCAGCATTTAAAAATAAATTTTGTCATATCGAAATGTATGAGATTTCGCAGGGCCGAAAGCGTATTAAAGTTGAAAAATTTCTTGGTATCAAGAATGCGGAAGAACTCCGGGAGAGAATTTGGGCAACAAGCTTGAGACGCCTAAAAACTGAAGTCTTAGATCTACCTCCAATTCTTTCCAAAGACTTTCGTGTTGAGCTACAAGGGTTACAAAAAACCCTTTACGCAAAATACCGAGACAATGTGCGCAGTGAACTTGAAAATATGAGTGAGGAAGAGTTCAGAAAGCAAGGCAATAATATTGTCGTTAAGCTACTCAGACTTTCTCAGATTGCTTCAAATCCAGGACTTCTTGATGAAAAATACCAAGGACCATGTGCAAAAATTACAGAACTTGACGAAATTTTAGAAGATGTTTTTTCAGATGATACTAAAAAAATCATTTTATGGAGTCACTTTGTTGGTAACGTGAATTTTCTTCAAGACAAATATTCAGAACCATGGAATGCAGTGGCTCATACAGGAGAAATGTCTTCCGAGGAACGAAATCAAAGTGTAGAACGATTTCAAAATGATCCCACTTGTAAGCTCTTTATTGCCACGCCGCAATCAGCAAAAGAAGGACTTACATTACTTCCCAAAGATGGAGTCACAAAAGCTGATACCATGATTTATCTTGATCTTAATTTTGATGCTTCAAGTTATATTCAGTCTCAAGCGCGATTCCACCGTATAGGACAAACATCTGAAAAATGCTTAGTGATTCATTTGGTGGCTGAAACTACTGTGGATGAATACATCAAAAAGACAATTGTAGATAAAGTTCAACTGGCAGCTCAAATTCTTGATGATGCAAGCCAAGAAGAACTTCAAAAATTACGCGGCGAAGGAGTTGCATTGAATCGTTTTGAGCTTCTC
>JAIXXU010000028.1 GCA_027490595.1 Pseudomonadota bacterium | reverse complement strand
GCAATATCCCCATATCCTCCAAAGCAGACGCTAAACAAAAATTTCGCCTTGTGGGCCAATGGCAAACCTCTCCAAAGTACGGAGAAACGTTCACCACCATCTATTGCGAACTTGAAAGACCCACGGAACTGAAAGGGATTGCCCCTTATCTTGCCAATAACGTCAAAGGCGTTGGAGACGTTACGGCAAAAAAACTTGTTGAGAGCCTCAATGTCAAAAAAATAGAAGATTTGGTTCTCATTTGTAAGAATGAGCCAGAGAAAATCTTTAACTTCTTCAGCCCTAAAAAAAAGAAAATTGCAGAGAATATTATTCAGGTCATGGTCGGAGATGAAGTTTTTAGAAATATCATGATATTTCTTCATGAACACAACATTCACCCTTTGTTTGCTAAAAAAATTTATGCAAAATATGGTCCTGAGTCTATAAATAATCTAATGGAAAATCCCTACAGATTGATCTCTGATTTTCGTCAAATTGGTTTTTTACGAGCTGATAGTATCGCTCAAAAACTATGTCTCCCTAAAACATCTCCCTTTCGCTTAGAAGCATCATTTATTTATGCTTTAGAACTTGCACAAGACGAAGGACATTGTTGCTTGCCTCGAGATAACCTTGTCCAAAAAGCTTGTGATCTTTTAGGACAAAAATCAGACCCTACGTTTTCTCATGAGTTTGTGCTGAGCGAACTAAGAACTTTGTATAAAAAAAATAAAGATCAAAAAGCAGAAAGTTTTTTTATTCGTGAACTGAACAACCAAGAAGGAAAAAAAGAAATCTTTTTTTATCTTCCTGAAATCCTAAAAATGGAAGATGAAGTGGCTGGCGCCGTATCACTCCTAATCAAAAATCCCGTCACGAAAGAACATGCTGAAAAATCAACCTCAGAACAAATAGAAGGCAAGAAAAAAAAGCTTGAAGAACTTTTTCCTGATTTACCTTGGGAAAAGTTAAGCGAGGAACAAGCTCTTGCCGTAAAATTAAGTTTGAGCTCACGTTTTATGATTTTAACGGGAGGACCGGGATGCGGAAAAACCTTCGTACTCAAGGCCATTTATGGTCTACAAAGAGCACTAAACCGCAAGGTTGCCTTATGTGCACCAACCGGACTTGCCGCAAAGCGAATGCACGCTTCTATAGGTGAAGCAGCCTTTACCCTTCACAAACTACTAGGGTTGGGAAAAAAAAGTCAGGAAGAACTCAATATAGCAAGCACGCTCGAAGAGTTAGAAGGAAACTCCTCGGCCCTTGACGAAGTTGATGCCGTGATTGTTGATGAAAGCTCAATGCTAAGCTTGGATCTTCTTCATGTCCTTTTATCGAAATTAGGATGTAATAAAAGACTTATTTTAGTTGGAGATGTAGATCAATTACCAAGCGTGGGAGCAGGGAATTGTTTGCGAGATATTATTTATTCACAAAAAGTTCCTGTAGCTAAGCTCACAAAAATATTTCGCCAAAGCGAAGAAAGCCCAATTCCACTTGCAGCTCGTGAAATCATTTTAGGGCAAAAACCACCGTTTACCCTCAAAACCTTCACACCAGCATTTCCAAATAAAGAAGCGTTTGGCTTTTTGCACTGTTCACCTGAAACATTTTTTGATGTTCTATCTCATTTGTTTGAAAAAACAATTCCAGAAACGTATCAACTCGATCCTGTAAAAGATGTTCAGGTCCTTGTTCCTATGAGAAGAAGCTCTGTGGGACAAGAAAGCATCAATAAACACCTTCAGGAAATCTTGAATCCAAACGCTCATAATAAAAATGAAATACCTTTAGCCTTTCAAGGTATTCTTAGAGAAGGCGATAAAGTCATTCAAACAAAAAATAATTATGAGTTAGATGTATTTAACGGAGACCTAGGATATTGCCAAAGTATTCGTAAATATAACGATGGCTCTGCTGACATTACAATTGATTATAATGGAAAGCTTGTAGAGTATGATGAAGATGAAGTCTCAGAATTACAGCTTTGTTATGCCATGACTGTTCATAAATCTCAGGGTTCAGAATTTCCTTTATGTATTATTCCTATGTTTGGTATGTATTTTACGATGCTAGATCGCAATCTTCTTTATACTGCTGTCACAAGAGCCAGTCGCCACGTGATTCTCATGGGAGAGGAATGGGCATTTAACAAAGCGGTTAAAAATCAAACGGCAACAAAACGATTTACATCTCTTTGTGAACTACTTAAAATAAGTCTAACCTAATAATAACTAAACTACATCAAGGAATTATTGTGGACACTCAACAAAACAACGTTATTGTCACAGGTGGAGCTGGCTACATCGGATCTCATGCATGTAAAGCACTGCACGACAAAGGCTATCTGCCAATTGTAATTGACTCCTTAGAATTAGGGCATGAATGGGCCGTCCAATGGGGCCCTCTTTTTTCTTATCACTTTCCAAAAAATGAAAATGAAATTAGACAAGTTTTTCAAACATACAAGCCAATTGGTGTGATGCATTTTGCAGCTTATAGCGCTGTTGGAGAATCCGTTGCCAATCCCTTGAAGTATTATGAGAACAACATTCAATCTTCCCTTTGTCTTTTAAAACTTATGCAAGAATTTGATTGTAAAAATTTTATTTTTTCTAGTACATGTTCCATTTACGGTGAAGCACAATACGTTCCGCTAGATGAAATGCACCCAATTCAGCCTGTAAACCCTTATGGCAAAAGCAAAAGAATGGTTGAAACTATTCTTCAAGATTTTTCTAAAACCAAAAAAATTAACTATGCGTCACTACGTTACTTTAATGCAGCCGGCGCAAATGAAAATCAACTTATAGGCGAACAACACACGCCAGAAACTCACTTGATTCCGCTCATATTAATGGCTGCAGCTGGAAAAAAAGATTGCATAAAAGTTTTTGGCACAAACTATGACACACCTGACGGCACATGTATTAGAGACTATATTCACGTTACTGACTTAGCAGAAGCTCATGTAAAGGCACTAGAATACATTATTGAAAAACAAGAAAATCTTGAATTGAATTTAGGAATTGGAAAAGGATATTCAGTAAAAGAAGTAATAGAAATTGCAAAACAAGTGACACAAAAAAATATTCCTACTTTATATTCAGAGAAACGGGAAGGCGACCCACCTGTTCTTGTAGCCAACCCAAGCCTTGCAAAAAAAATTCTAAATTGGAACCCTCGATATCAAGATCTTGAAACCATTATCTTGCATGCCTGGCAGTGGATGCAAAAAGATATCAGCACTTTCTCAAAAAAAGAATTTTGAAAATTGAAGCTAATTCATATTATTTGTTCAGATTCTAAACAATGACGTAAAAAATTTTTAGAAATAAAATCACAAGAGACAAAAACATAAAACGCAGATAATCGTTCCTTGGTTCTCACATGTTAAATAAAGAGAAAAAACAAGGATTATTTTATGACTATTGCATACTCCGCAATTCTAGTTGGCGTACAAATAAAAACAATTCAAATTGAAACTGTTATAGGACAAGGGTTTTCTGGCTTTAATTTGCTTGGACTACCAGCCGAAACAACACGAGATATGAGAGAGCGCGTACGAACAGCCTTGGAGGCTCTTGGCTTTTTCATTCCAACAAAACGCGTCGTAGTGAATATAGGACCCATTGAAGATATCAAACTTAGCCGAACACCATTGAGTCATCTTGATTTTGCTGTAGCAGCAAGCATTATACGAGCCTTATGCTTAGAAAAGAAAGAACCAATTCACATTCCACAAAAAGAATTTTTTGCGGGCGAATTATCTCTACAAGGAAATTTAAAGCAGCTTTCAAATCTTTTGGTTTATCAGGCTGTTTTTCAAAATGAGCCCAATCTTAGCGCTATGTGTTTGCCCTCTCCCTGCAAACTTCAAGACGAAAGAATAGAAACCTTTGAAAATCTTAAAGAGTGGCTCGACACACGAAAAACCAAGTCACACAAAGCAACTATAATGAAATATGACATAAAATCACATCAACGTTCTGAGCAAGAAAGCAAAAAAACACCCCCAAATGAGATCACCCTCAAGGAAGCCGAAAAAACTCTTAAAACTTTACTCAAAAAACCAAAAATAGCAGTTTCTCTTCTTGTTGCCGCTGTTGGAAAACACAATCTTATTCTTGCAGGTGAACCAGGTATTGGCAAAAGTTATGCTTTTAAAAACTACCCAAATCTTTTAGCCCCTTTGTGCGCTAAAAAAAATTCTGAGGTACAACTCATTCATGCTGAAGAAAATGACTGTAAACCACCCTTTAGAAACCCTCACCATTCTTGTACATCTGCAGCTCTAATTGGTGGAGCCTCTTTGAAACCAGGTGAAGCCACCCTGGCTCACCATGGCGTTCTTTTTTTAGATGAACTTGCAGAATTTCCGAGACAGAGCCTTGAGGCATTAAGAGAGCCCCTCGATTCCGGCATTATTGTTTTATCACGAGCACAAGGAAATATATTATACCCAGCAAAGTTTCAATTTTGCGCCACAACAAATCCCTGTCCATGCGGTTATCTATTTTCACGGATGAAAGCCTGCCGCTGCAATCCATCTTCAAGCAGAAAATACTTAGAAAAGCTGAGCGGACCACTCATGGATAGATTTTGTATGCAAGTTTGGATTGAAAACACGGAAGAGGAAAAAGAAATTGATATATTTGGGCTCGCATTAAAGGAAACAATAGTGAAAGGTAAAATTCTTGATTTTTTAAATTTACTTTTTCAACTCCAACTTCATGAGGATTGGCCATATGAAGTACCAAACTTACACTTGGAATATAAAAAATTATCCACACGCGGATGCGAAAAAATCAAACAAATTACACACACATTTGCAAATTTATTTCCTGAGCTAATTAAGCATGATTCATTTCTAGATACTATTGTTAGCTATAGAGAACTTGGGCAAAAATTTCTTGAGGCTCATGTATAAATCAACCTTTAGAAGCTTATACTTTAAAATAACTTTTTATTGAGAGTCTGAGTTTTCCGCTATAACTGATGGCGAAGATAAAGAAACATCTCGGTGAGTATGATCTAAATCTTTGCTTTGCCCATTATCTGGGTCATTGAGAGAGTCATCACTCACAAACTGAGGCTGGATTCTAAAAATATTATTTAACGTATCTTGTTTAATCGCAACAACAAGCCTCTTGAACAAATCAAATGCTTCCCGTTTGTATTCCTGCAAAGGATCCCTTTGTCCATAGCCACGCAAGCCAATTCCATCTTTTAAATGGTCAATACTTAACAAATGATCTTTCCACCAAGAGTCGATGGTTTGCAACATGACCCAGCGTTCAAGTTCTCTCATGCGCTCAGAAGTGAATACCTTTTCTTTTGACTCATATTCTGTCTTTAACTTATCCAGTATAAGCAAATAAAAATCATTGCGACCGATAGACGTTTTTTGCTTTTCTTCAGGATAGAATGGAATTGCTTTATTGAAATTTCGAAATAAAAACCGCT
>JAIXXU010000222.1 GCA_027490595.1 Pseudomonadota bacterium | reverse complement strand
TTTCAAAACCGTGAGCAGACACTAAAATAGACATAGATTCTCCTGAGTGTATTTGTGGGCATTAAGGCTTGTAAACGACCAAAAGGGGTATGTAGCAAGCGGCTTCAATGGAATCCATATTGCTACCGAGGAAGAATCTTTGCAAGGCGTTGGAGTGACTTGAATTTATCACAAGCAAATTATGCTCAGGAAAAGTTTTTAGAAAATGTATAACTCCATCACCGATTTTTTCAAATTCCACATGTGTCTTAGGAAGGATATGGGTATTTCCTTTGTGTAAATTTTCTGCCCACTGTTTCAGGTTTTTTTTAATTTCTGTTAATTTATTTTCCATCTCTTCGGGCATTTCATCGGTCGTGGGTGGAATATAGTCAACAGGAAAAATATTTAGGGGATTGGCGTTTACTTCTGCGGAAAATTTGTCAACGATGTGAAGCGCGGTAATTTGTGATGCAAACATTTTTGCAAATTCGTATGCTGATTTCATGGCGGGAGAGTTTTTGGTCGCAAGCGACGTACAAACGGCAATGTGGGCTGGAATCCAGTTTTTGTAAATTTCATTGGAAGGTATTAAAAGTGTCGTGATTTTAATACTGTGAGAAATTTCGCTAGAGGGGGAACCAAAAAGCAATCTTTCCCACCAAGATTCATTTTGTTTCCCTATGATAACCAAATCAAAAATACCTTTGTGAGTATCAATAAAATCAATAGTGGCCGACACTTCATTTTCTAAATGTGTTTCAAACGATAGCCGTTCTGAAATATCCAATCCTAGTTCTTTTTGTATTTTTTCGAACGTCTGTATCGCTTCTTTTTGTTTGTTTTTTAATTTAAATCTCAATTCCAGTTCTTGCTGAGATTCTTCTGTAAATAAATAAGAAGTTTCAGATGAATTTATGTTTTCACCTGTGGAAAGTAAATCTCCACAGGTGAGGACTTTAAGATTGGCCTGCCATGCGGCAGCGAGTCTGACTGCTGCTCTTTGGGCATTGATGCAAAGGGGTGTTAAATTTGTTACGCAAACAATATTTTTATAAGTCATGGTAAATCCTCCTTCTCAACATGTTTCATCGGGATGTTAACATATACCCTTGGGTTTCATAGTTCAGTCTTTGTAAAAACTGCTTGACAGAGACTTCATTCGGTTTTAAATATCTTCTCTTTGTGCCTGAATGTCAGGCTTTAGTGCTTTTTGGTTGCACCCTGTGCTTACAAGCAGCAAGTGCCTTAATAAACCGTTGTTTCGGTTTCGGGAGTTCTAGTATGGCTTTAAAAATGAGACTCAAACGCCTTGGAAGAAAAGGCGCACCCTTCTACCACATTGTCGTTACCGACTCTCGCAATGCCAGAAACGGCAGGTTTATTGAGCAAATCGGACATTATGATCCCATGCCAGAGCTATCGTTAATTGAAATTGATGCGCAAAGGGCTGCTCACTGGTATAAGCTGGGTGCTCGACCTTCAGACTCTTTTGCAAACTTGCTAAAGGTTAAAAAAATCGACCTTACAGCTCTTTAATTTGCATTCAAATAAATTTCAGCTTTCTGGAGAAATCATATGGCAAATCATCCTTCCGCCGAAAAACGTGCTCGCCAAAGCGAAAAACGTCGTCTTCGCAATCGCTCTAACATGAGTACAATGAAAACAGCTATCCGCAAAGTTCGTGAAGCTGTTGAAAAAAAAGACTTTACTCAAATTGATCTTTTCATGCGTCAAGCGCAATCTTTGATTGCCAAGACCAGAAAAAAAGGAGCTATTCATAAAAATAATATGGCTCGCCGCATTAGTCGGTTAGCTTCTTTTGTGAACAAAGCTCGCAATCCTCAAGCTTGATTGGTTTTGTTTTTGTTCAAGTCTGCGCAACCAGAAAAAGCTTCCTCCAACAAAGAGAAAAGCAAAGAAAATCTTTTTTTGTCTTTGCTTCTCAATGTTGGCATTCCTATTTTTGCTCTATCAAAACTTAGTTCCATACTAGGCCCAACCCCAGCCCTTCTGCTGGCTCTTTTGGGGCCAACTCTTTATGCAATTTATGACTATATGAAGCGGCACCAAATTAATCCTATTTCAATGCTTGGGTTTATGGGTGCTTTGATCAAAGGATTATTCGCTTATTATCATCTAGATGGATTTTGGTTTGCTGTACAAGAGGCTGCTATTCCTGCAAGTCTGGGTGTTTACACTATTTTATCCGCTATTATGGGAAAGCCACTCGTAACGTACTTTGTTTACAATGAGAGTGTTTTTAATTTACCAAAACTTGAGCAAAGACTCGCAGATAACGGAGCGCAGGCTGAGTTTTCTAGATTGCTTTGGCAGCTCACTCTTTTATTTGGTGCTTCTTTTTTCTTTGCAGGTGGCATGAACTTTGTGCTTGCAAGAAAAATTATTGTAAGTCCTGCAGGTACAGAGGCTTTTAACCTGGAGCTTGCAAAAATGACAGGACTTTCCTATGGCGTTATTGCTGTTCCTAAAATGATTTTAACTGCCTTGAGTCTTTGGTGGTTTATTCACCATTTGAAAAAACTAACTGGGCTTAGTCTAGATGAGCTTTTTCACGAAAAATCTTAGAATTTATTTAGATACACTTGTAGCTAATGCGCCACTCAGTAATGTCTGTTGTAGCTGACTCAGACGTTGTATTTGCATTAGATGACACGCCTAATGCAGATGTAAAGAAACCTGTTACAGATTGCCCTTTCTGTTGGGTGGAGCCTTTTTGAGCTGTTCCAACTTTAGTGTCGCCTTCTTTTACGATCTGGTAAGTTTTATTTCCACAATTGCGTTTCATGAGTGCTTCACCCAGTTGGTGTGCCACGGCATCTTCTGAAGGCGCTATCATCACAATGCCACCTTTGCTTGGTTCAAGCTCAACGTTCTTTGCAATAGGTTGTGGTCCTGTAACACAAGAATTTACCAGTATGATTAAGGAAAGTGGGGCCAGATATTTCGTTTTCATGAAAGCTCCTTTGAATAGTTTGTTATTTTTACGCAAGATGAATAAAAATTGACTCTTACGCAAGCTGAAAATTCTTATATATATACAGTTCTAAAATTGTCAAATTTTTATGAGTTTGTATTTTTACTCTAGTTCGTCCCTGGTAAAAAACCCACTTTTGAATTGAATAGCTATCAACAAATTAAAAAACATTGTTTCTGAAAGAAAAAAATTTTTTTGTTTGAATTTAATATGATATTTGACGGGGTTTAAGTGTGAATCTAAAGTAATTATCTTAAAATAAAAATGCAATGCTATTAATGGATTAAATTGAGGCCGCATTCTCTTAAAAAATTAGTGCGCTTACTTGTATAGGTGTTAATAGCTGCAATTCTCAAATGGACTTGATTAAATGTTCTATTGGACAAAGGATATTATAAAGGAATGAAAACGCATGGTAAGAAATTATACTGACAAGATAGAATATGAAGCAAATTTCAAATGGGTAGACATAGTTTCCCCTACAGAAGCTGAATTAGAAAAAATTGCCACTGATTATTCACTCAATAAAGATTTGGTCCTAAAATGCTTGAATCCAAATCATCTTCCAAATTTGCAAGAGGAAAATGGGTACTATTTTATTGTTTTAAGAGCCTATGATGAGTCCTCTAAAAATGGAGAAGTCGTGCAGGCTTTCACAAACAAAATTGTACTATTTGTAAGTGAAGAATTTTTAATTTCAATTCATAGAGTAGATGAGCCTTATTTGAATAAATTTTTAGAATCGATTTATAAAAATAAAGATTTTTTTAAAAAAAATGGCACCTATGATATTCTATTAAAAATATTTAAAACAGTTATTTTATCATTCGAAACACCTTTGCATAATAATGATTTATCAATTGATTCTATTGAACAAAATAGATTTTCAAATAAATCACCAGTGGATATTTTTAATGATATTTATTACATAAAGAGATCAACTTCTGTTGTTAAGAGAACCCTGTGGCAAAGTGATGCATTAATTCAAGTTCTATATGAAATTCTTCCAGAATACAAAGATAAATTAAATTCAATTAAAAAGAATTCAGATAGGTTAAAATACTTAGCTGAAGAATTAGAATTCACTGCACAAAATATTGTGTCATTGCATATTTCAATAGCATCTTATAGAACTTCTGAAGTTATGCGTACTTTGGCAATTTTTTCTGTTTTTTTCATGCCACTTACCTTTGTTGTTGGAATATATGGCATGAATTTTACAACAATACCAGAGTTAAATTGGAAATATGGTTATCCTTCTGTTATTGCATTTATGATATTAATTAGTGTCTTTTTGTATTTTTGGTTTAAGAAAAAGGGCTGGTATAATTTTAATAAAAATTGATAATTTATTTCAAGTATCGACTCTGCTATTTCACCTTGCAAATAAATAAGTTCAAGCAATTTCTTGTGATAAATTTCAATGTGCTTAGTAAGGCTTTTAATTTTTGATAATAGGTTCTTCCCCTTGCTTTCCAATGAACTCTCAATATTTGTTTTGTCGCAACGAGTTTACGTTTCATCAAGCCAATGAACAAGAGTGTCTTTTAAAACAAACAATAAGATTTGACCCAGCAGCTTCTTCGTGCCCAGGAAGCAATCGAAGCTGGAATAAAAAAATGAGCTTGTTTTACGGCAGAAATTAGCAGTAGGACTGGGCATGACAAAACGCAAACAATACCTCTAGTTTTTACTTTATTTTTGTTGAAATTTTATTGGAGGACATCATCGTTTGCTTGTCTCTTTTTTGCCTATGAAATGTAATTGCAAATCTATGGGCTTCATCACGTATTTGGGTCAATAGACGAAAAGAGGCAGAACCTTCTTTTAAAATAATCATACTTCCTTCCTCTTGCGGGATAAGTTCTCCAGAGGGAGTTCTTCTTGGAATAATCAATCTCTCTTGAGAGCTTTCAATATGACTTTGTGAAAAATGATTTTTTACCCTGGATTTTGCTAGTCCGACAATGAAGATATGATCCATCCCAAGTGATTTAAGCGTCCAACCTACTTCGCGTATTTGTGGGGTTCCTCCGTCGATGATGACAAGGTCCGGAAGATTATCTATCGTTTTAAATCTTCTGCGCATGACTTCTCTAAGGCTCGCAAAATCATCAGAGTGGCCAACGGTTTCCTTGATGATATATTTTCTATAGCTAGATTTGTGTGGTTGTCCATCTTTGAAAACAACCTGTGAAGCTACAGTTTGAGCACCTTGAAAGGTAGAAATATCAAAACATTCTATGTGCAGAGGAATGGAACTTAAATTTAAGATATGTTTTATCTCATCAAGCGCTAGGTTAGATTTTTCATTGATTTTGATAAACTCAGAAAATTTATTTTCGGAATTTTTTTGTGCCATGAAAGTTATGTCATCAAGATGTTTTCTGTACTCACGAAAATTGGTAAGATGAAATAATTTCTTAATTTTTTCATAGAAATGAGTAGAATCGGTTTCCAGAAATTTTTCCGCTTCTGAATGATGTTTTTCATTTAAGTATTTGTTTAAATTTTTGATTTCAGGATAATTAAAAAATTTTTTGAGTGCCGGTGCATAAATAAATTCTGGGATCTCTTTTTTTTCATAATATAAACAAATAAAGTTACAAAATACGGGGAGTATTTTTTCTAAAGGATTGCAGTTTATCTCACTAACCAAGGGGTTTTGAATGATAAATGAGTCTCCCCCCACCATTTTTCCTTTGCGAATGTTTGTGACAAAAAAAACAAATAAATTTTCATTAAAAGTGCAGCATAAAAAATCAACATCTAAAGGTATGTCTAGTGATGTAATTGTTTGATTTTTTTCCAATTTTAAAAGAGCTTGATATTGATCTCGCAATACAGCTGCATTCTCAAATTCTAATTTTTCGCTTGCAATTTCTATTTCTAATTTAATTTTTTTTATAGTTTCCTTTGTATGTCCGTCTAAAATATTTTCAACCTGCTCAAGAATTTTGTTATATACATTTTTATCAACAGGTAATTTACAAGGACCTAAACATTTTTTTATGTCGTAATAATTACATGGTCTTGTTACCGTTTTAAAAATTGTAGATGTACATTTGACCAAGGGAAAAAATCGATGAATAACATTTAGGATTTGATGAATTTGTCCTGGTGTTGTGTAAGGGCCGTAATAAATAGCGCCGTCTTTTTTTCTTTTACGTGTTAATACAATTTTTGGCCAGGGAGCTTTTTTGTCAATTTTTAAGTAAGGGTATGTTTTGTCATCCCTTAAAAGAATATTGTAGGGGGGCTTATTGTGTTTGATTAAATTGTTCTCAAGCAGTAAAGATTCATATTCATTTGTTGTTACTATTGTTTCAAAAGAATATATTTTATCTACTAGTGCTTTAGTTTTGGGTGTATGTTTTTCTATGGATGAGAAATAACTTTTTAATCGATTTTTTAGATTTTTTGCCTTTCCTACATACAAAACCTCAGCCTTTTCATTTTTGTGAATATAAACTCCAGGTTCTTCGGGGGCGGAGCTCACTAAGGTTCGTAAGTTTCTGAGTCTTTCAAGGTCTTCTATTTTGTTTGGAGCCATTTTGTTTCTCTGTTTAGAAGGAAAAAATACGAAATCTGCGCTGGAGCTTCTGATAACCCTAGTATAGTATGGCCTTGCTGTCTGTCCACATAAGGTGCTTCTTCTCTCTTCTGGGAGTGAGATAACCAATGTTCATCTTCCATTACAGGACTTCTATGAAAACGTTGTTCCCAAAATTAAGTATAAGTATCGATTCCTTTCTTTTTTCTGTAAAACAGGCCTCG
>JAIXXU010000093.1 GCA_027490595.1 Pseudomonadota bacterium | reverse complement strand
ATAATTCAACGATGGCGTTAGTTAATTATTAAATATTCCAGGGAGCGAATGATTTATGTGAGTAAATGCTAAAAAATATTATTATCACACGAAAAAATATTCATTTTTTAAAACCTAAGTTAGTGCTAATCCTGAGGACGTTATTACATAAATTTTTTACCACAAAAATGAATGGTTTTAGATGCTTTTCATTACCTTCAAGATTTTATTTTATTCTTCGTCACTATAGCTTACAAAGACTTGATTCTCTAGAATTACAAAGAGACTATCGTAAAATATAGACTGCATGATACTGTTTTTCATTTAAAGCAAAATGCTATATTTAAACTCTCTTTTTTATTTTTCCCTTCTTTGTTTATCTGCATTTTACAAAGGCTCAATGAAAATATTTTGGCGAAATTTTTATAAGTCTTGTTTAAAAAAATAAAATATGATAATTAACAGGTTGTTTGAGACAAGTGAATAGTTTTCATAAATACTTGGTAAGCTTTTACGGAGAGATGTATGAGTTTAAATCTTCGCCACTATAACAAACAAACTTACCGCAGTGCGAGTGTTCTTTTTTGTTCAAACAAGCCTGATTCAGAAAAGGAGTTTATCAGCAGATTACAAATAGCAATCAACGAAAATAAACAAAAAAAAGATATTTTTATTCGTTTTTTTCAGTTATCTCAGTCTTTAAATAATAAGAATATAGATGAAAACTCAGATCTAAATGAAGTTAAAAACTCAATAAAATCATTTTTTTTAAAAAATTTTAACATCATACGCGAGAATGACCTTGATACAATTGAATCCTTTTCCATTCATAAAAATTCCAAAAAAAGTAGAAATTTTAGCAATTTTTATACAAAGTCATGTTATGATCTTCTATTAGACCTTGGCTACAGCTATGTTGATATTATAGCTCACAGCAAACATATCGAAGAAGAAAACTTTTTCTGTGGATGCAATCTAATCAATTTTCAAATGGACAATTTGGACCTTCAAAAGCTTAATTTTTCGGATTCAGATTTAAGCCATACAAATCTAAAAAATTCAAATTTCAGTGGCTCTTCATTCAGAAATGCAAAAATTAATAACGCAATTTTAATCGAATCTATATTTGCCGAATCAGATTTCACTGATGCGACATTAATTGAATCTAACCTCACAAACGCTGATTTTTCCTTAGCAATTCTAAAAAATGCAAGCCTTTTGCAAGCTAATCTAAAATTTACGATTTTTATTTTTGCCAATTTAACCTGTGCAAACCTTTCAAATGCAAAGATTATAAACACAAACTTTGCGAGTGCTAACCTTTATAAGGCTAATTTATGGGCAATCACAGCTGTTTGTGGTCAGTTCACTGAAGCAAACTTGGAAGAAGCAAATATATCAAATGCCCAGGTTACACAGTCTACATTTATAAGTGCAAACCTAAAAAGAGCAAACCTTTACTACTCAAAATTTATAAAATCAAATTTCTCAATGTCTGACTTAACTCAAGCCATGTTGGCTAAATCAAATTTAACAGAATCAGATTTTACTGATAGTTTAATGAGTGAAGCAAATGTTTGGGCTGCGAATCTTTCGTTGGCAAAATTTATCCGTTCACAAATCTTCAATTCCGAACTTTCTTTTTGTAATTTAAGTAATACTGATTTTTCAAATGCTTCTCTTGAGCGGTCTAAACTTTACAAAGCGACAATAATAAATACAAATTTTAGCGGAGCTAACCTCAAAGAAGTTGAAATAAGTAATTCTACAGATTTTTCCAGAGCAATTTTTGACGAACTTACAGACTTAAGCTTTAGTCTAAAATTGACAGACGGGAAAGAATTAAAAGCTAAATACGAAGAAATTTGGACAGAAATAGACAAAAATAGAATAAGTGATCCAGAAAAGATTAAAAAAATCATTGACCCACACACGCTCTTATTTTTTTCTAAGTCTCAGAGTGATCCAAGCATTCTTAAAGTTATCAATACAATTCAAGATAGATATTCTACCACTCGAAAAAATGTAATGGAATATTTAATTAGATATATCTTAAGCTGCGATGAAATTTTCATAAAAAATATAATTGAAAAAATTAAAATTTCGCAAATATTTGGAGAAAAATATGTTGATAGCGATCTTATTCTAAATTTTGTAGAGAATTATTTTTTTAATGATGCGATTTCTTTAGGTAATAAAAATGGTGTTAGCATTTCGCCACATATTTTTGGTATAGCTCTGGTTATTATCCAAAAACACTCATCAGAAAAAAACTATTTTATTTCAAACAATTGTTTTATTAATCAACTCATATTCGCCATGAAAAATTGTTCATCTGCAAATCCAGAAGAGGCAGAAAAAATACAATCTTATAAAAATATGGGAATAGTACTTGAACGGCTTTTTCTATCTCATTTTCCCGGGGCATATGACTCAATAAGAGAAATTCTCGAATTAGAAGATATTCGACAAGAGGATTCTCCAAGCCTATTAGAAGAGAGTATGCTGTTTATTACGCCAAATGAAGATAATTTTTTCATAATAACTTATAATTATTATAAAACTTTGGTAATAAAAACTCAAGTAGATGATGTTATAGATTGGAAGAATTTCTACTATTTTTCTCGCCCAGAAAGTTTAAATAATAACTACGTAATTAGCCAAATAGGTGGTAAAAATCT
>JAIXXU010000250.1 GCA_027490595.1 Pseudomonadota bacterium | reverse complement strand
TTTTTATTCTTAAAAACCTCAAATTCAATCATAGGATGATTGCTTTCTAGCTGTTGAAACACAAGGGTTACTAAACTTACAAATGAGACAATGGACAACACCGTAATTTTTGGATCATGAAACCAATCGTTTCTACCCCCCTCTTCTAAAACAAATTGAAGAGCACCTAACCCACATGCAAGTAGAGCAAAACCTTTTAAATCGAAGGGTGACTCAGAGGATTGAAAATGAGGGGTTTCAATGAACTTGAAAGCCAATATAATGGCTATAATTCCGAAAGGAATATTGATTAAAAATATCCAATGCCAAGTTGAAATATGAATTAAATACCCTCCTAAAGAGGGACCTAATAACGGAGCTGTTGTAGCACCCAACCCTATAAAAGCTTGAGCCATAGATTGCTTTTCTTTGGGATATCTGGCCACTAAAATCGTGCTGGCCGTAGGAATAATAGCCCCTCCTCCACAACCTTGCAAAACACGAAAAAGAGTTAATGACTGCAAATTCCAAGCTATGCCGCATAGAAAACTTGCCACAATAAAAATGACTAAGGAAAGGATAAAATATGTTTTAAGACCAATCTTTTTTTGAAACCAACCTGTCAAGGGAATAACGATAACATTGGCCATCATGTAGCCGGTGGATACCCAAGCGATTTGATCGAGCTGAACACCCAAGCTTGCTCGTATGTCGCTGAGTGCCACATTGACAATGCTAATGTCTAAAACAGCCATAAGTGACGCTAGCATGCACACTAAAGTAATAAAAAAGATAGAGCCATCCACTTCTTTCAAAGTTGCTTCTTGGGAAGTCATAGGTATCCTTCTTTTTTGTATATTAATTTGCTTTTACTTTAACTATAGCACTCATTCCGGGCCTAAAAGTAACGTCACTTGGTCTTTCCAGAAAATCAATTCGTACAGGAAAGCGTTGAGTGACCTTCACATAATTTCCAGACGCGTTATCAGGTGGCAAAAGAGAAAAACGCTCACCTGAAGCAGGAGAAAAACTAGTCACAACTCCATTAAACTTACGTTTACCATACATATCAATTTTAATTTCTACCTGTTGGCCTACACGCATATTTTTGAGCTGATCTTCTTTAAAATTAGCAACAATCCAAGTATTAGTTAAATCAACCAAGGAAATTAAAGGAACATTAGCATTTACATTCTTACCTATTTCTGCATTTTTGTTTGCAGTTACTCCATCAAATGGGGCATACACTTTTGCATAACCTAAGTTAATATTAGCTTTGGCTAAATTTGCTTGAGAACGATGAACCTGAACAATTGCTTCATCAAGAATTAGACTAATTCCTTTATATAAATCTAATTCATCAATCAATTTGTCTTTTTCTGATAAAAGAATGATACGATCAATAATTTTAATTTTATTTTCAGGCATTGCTAGAGTTGCTTTAGCTCCCTCAAAATTTGCTTTTGCTTGTTCCAATAAATTCTTTTGTTGATCAAATGATAAGTTAGTAATAGCTCCTTGTAATTTTAAATTCTCAGATCTGAAAAAATTCTTTCGTTGAAGGTCTAATTCGCTTTTGAAGGATAGATAATTTGTATAAAGTTTTTTTATGTTTAAAAGAGTTTTATGTAATTCAACAACAGAAGAGGCATAGTCTGCTTGGGCATTTTTTTGATTCTGAATCAATAAAGAGTCATCAAGCTTAAATAACAACTGTCCTGTTTTGACTTGTTTATTATTATCAGTATAAATCTCAGAAATTTGCCCATCAATACGAGCAGCAATGTTGATAATATGACCGTCTACCTGAGCATTGTCAGTACTTTCTATATTCCAATTAATGATAATAAATATTCCAGCAGCTAATACAAAAAAACAAACTAAAAACAAAAAAATATAATTAGAACTTATTTTTTTTTGTTTTTTAAGAGCTTCATTAAAAGATACCTGCTCAAACATATTATCCTCAACCTTCGTTTTGATTCGTGCTATCAATAGATAAAAAATCACCCACTTTTATAGAATCAGTGGTATCTTTTCGAATAAATGCAACAGAGGCATCAAGCTCGTTATTTAATCCAGGAGCATACTTCACAATATGAAGTTTAGTGCCGCTTGGCCCAATTAAACGCAAACCAATTGTTGCTCCACTCGCACGACCTTTGTCTAAATAGACAAACATCCCTTCTCGGCCAATAACTTTGAACTTTTGTTTTTTGAGATCGGAGACTTTTGGGAAAGCTTGATCGACAATTTTTGACACTACTTTTTCTGGTTCAAAAAGAACTATATCAGGATAATTAGATAAGGGAACAGAATTTCCAAAAATAGAGGAATAAAGATAAGCTTGATAATTTAACATTTCTTTTTTTCGATCATTCTCTTGTTGAGTGTTAATTTTTAAGCCTAAAGTTTTATCTGGCTTTGTATTTGATGAAAATTCATCGAGAACAGAGCCATAAGTTCCTTGGCACCATAGTCTATACTCCTCAGACTTTATCGCAATATTCCTAGCTGCAAAACTCTCTAAAAGAACGGCTTTAAAAATAAATTCGTACTGTTTATTTTGAAAGTAACCTATGGACTTGAACTCTAAAGGCTTCCCAAAAGAATTTATGGATCTTTGAGCAATTTCATTTATAGTTAACTCAGAAGATGAAAGAGAAAATGGAAGAGGTTTAATATTTACTAATGACCATGCAGCACCTAAGGTAGCACAACTTTTTTTATCAATTAATTTTGCGACATAAAGCCATTGATTTCGAAATCCTGAACCTTTCTCAAATACAAGAGAAAGCGAAAGGAGACCATCAAAATCATGTGTCCAGGGATATACTTGTGTACCTTTGAATCCGCCTTGTGAAATTGTTTCTTGAACATTAGATATTTTAAGGGCAGACAAAGCTTGCGCAAGATAAGCTTGGCCTAATCTTTTGATAGCAGGGGGCACTTCTTGGCTATCTGCCAAATACTGAACGGGTGGAACAACAAGAATTGCCATGGGTAAGATGCTTTCGATTTATCTTCGAAAGAACTTTTATCGACAGCATTTCTTTGTTCCTTTGACCCAAGTCTAAAAAATGACTCTTGAACTGAAGCAGTTCAAGCTTTTAACAAAACTCAATTATTTTTTTTACAAAATGCTTTTTTGTTTGCCCGGCAATGTTAAAGCTCTAAAAACTTTAAAATTTACAATGGCCTGGAGTTCGTGGGAACGGAATCACATCACGAACATTACCAAGGCCTGTCATCCAAAGTATCAAGCGCTCAAGACCAAGGCCAAAACCAGCATGGGGCACTCCTCCAAAACGACGAGTGTTCAAGTACCAGTCCATATGCTGAGCATCAATCTCTTTTTTTTGCATGCGGTCTAGAAGGATATGTTCGCGATCTTCACGTTGACTTCCACCAACAACCTCACCAATGCCTGGCATTAAAATGTCCATGGCTTTAACCGTTTTGCCATCATCATTCAGGTACATGTAAAATGCTTTTAATTCTTCAGGATAGTCGAAGACAATTGTTGGTGATTGAAAATATTGTTCGCAAAGAAATCGTTCATGTTCACTTTTAAGGTCACAACCCCAAGCAACAGGGTACTCAAATACTTTACCAGAATTTAATAAAATATTTACAGCCTCAGTATAGGAGACTTTTACAAATGGTTTGTCCAGAGCTAACTGTAAATACTCCCTGCTATTCACCTGGCTTTTCTGAATACAAGCATCTAAATCGTCGCTTGCATTTTCCAACACATCCCGAACAACATACCTGATGAGGTCTTGAGCGAGATCCATGTTGTCTTCAAGATTAGCAAAGGCAACTTCAGGTTCAACCATCCAAAATTCTGATAAATGCCTACTTGTATTCGAGTTTTCAGCTCTGAAAGTGGGACCGAATGTATAAACTTTTCCAAGACCCATCGCTAAAAGTTCTGCCTCTAATTGGCCCGTTACGCACAGCATGCTTGGCTCGCAAAAAAAGTCCTGGGAAAAATCAACTTCTCCGGCTTTATTTTTAGGGACTTTACCCAGATCAAAGTGCGTTACCTTAAATGTTTCTCCCGCACCTTCTCCGTCTGAAGTAGTTAAAATTGGAGTATGGACATAATGGAATCCACGTTCTTCAAAAAAACGATGAATTGCTAAGCTTGCACGACTACGAAGGCGAAAGACACTTGCAAAAGTTGCTGTACGGACGCGCATATGTGCGACTTCGCGAAGATATTCCAGGCTCATCTCTTTTTTTTGCAAAGGGTAAGTTTCAGGATCAGCATCCCCAAAGAGGGTCACATGAGAAATTTGTAACTCATATTTTTGCCCTTTCCCAGGACTTAATACAAGCTGTCCAAGACACTCAATTGCACAGCCTGTCGTTAAATTTTCAATAAGATTGTATTGAGGCAAAGAAGAATCAGCAATCATTTGCAACGGTTTGGCAGAAGAGCCATCATTTAATTCAATAAAAGAAAACTTCTTGGAAGAGCGTTTCGTCCGCACCCATCCAGCAACACGCACTACACCTGCAGAAATTTTATCTAAATGGATGTCAGAAATACTCGTTAATGATTGCAATAAAGTTTGAGCCATAAATTTATCCTTTCAAATTTTCATTTGCAGTATTTATATCATAGATCATTTCATTTTGATCATAGTAAACTTTCATAAGGGTCAGAGCCCAACCAGGGGCACAAACGCCAACTAGTTCTCTTTTTTTATGCTGAAAAGCTTCTTGAATGCAAGTTTTAGATCTTTTTTCAGCAGCGACATCAACGGCTGTTCCAACGATATTTCGAATCATATTTTTTAAAAAACCATCGCCCCATATGTCTATTGTTAACATTTCTGAAAACAAATTGTGATGGTGGGTTTGAATTTTATAAATGTTTTTTTCTGTTTGAGAAGAACCGCAATCGGATGCTCTAAAGGCAGAAAAATCTTTTTTACCTTCAAATTGTTTCAAAATAAAAGGTAAATCTACTAAGCTTTTTCCTGTCCTCACATGCCAGCACTGAGGAGTAAGAATGGCATGAGTTTTTGAACCCTGCCAAATAAGATATCGATAGTGTTTACCAACAGAATGAAACCTAGCGTGAAATTCTAAGTCAATATCAGAGCAATCATAAACACAAATGGCTGCTTGCAAAACATGACGAAAAATACCATTCAAGGAACCAATAATTTTTTCGTTAGATAACTCCGTGTTTGTTTGAAAATTCAGAACATAATAAAAAGCATGGACCTGTGCATCAAGTCGACTACAGCCGATAATTTTTGGATTTTCAGCAGTGAGAATATTCCACGCTTTCTCTATGGATTCTTGGACAGTCACGGCATGAGGTTGTTTTTGATAACCACTAAATTTAGCTCCATTCCATGACAAAGTAAGTTTTAAATTACGACTCATGTTATTTCACCTGATAAAAAAAGAAGTTGGCTTTCTCGTAGATATTTTATCTTATCTCTAATTTGCGCAGCCATCTCAAATTCCATTTTTTGAGCAGATTTTTGCATGTCTTTAGTTAATTTTGTAAGAAGTTTATCGAACTTTTTGGGATTACGAAACAATTCTTTATCGTCATCACTTAAAACTCTAACTTCTTCCTCATGGATAGCATCTCCGTAGTCTAAATTAAAAATTTTCTTAAAATGCTCAGGTATTTTTTTGTTGATAGTTTTTGGCTCGATGCCATGAATTTTATTGTACTCTATTTGTTTTTCACGCCTACGACTTGTTTCATCCAAACACGCTTGAATGCTTGTTGTCATTTTATCGGCGTATAAAATGACACGTCCATTCACATTTCTTGCAGCTCGTCCCACTGTTTGAATCAAACTTGTTCTACTTCTTAAAAAACCTTCTTTGTCTGCATCTAAAATAGCCACAAGCTCCACTTCAGGAAGATCAAGACCTTCTCGAAGGAGATTAATACCAACTAATACATCAAATGCACCTAGCCTTAAATCACGTAAAATTTCAATACGCTCAATGCTATCAATGTCTGAATGAAGGTATCTGATTTTTATACCTAAATCATGATAGTAGGTTGTAATTTCTTCAGCCATTTTTTTTGTGAGTGTTGTCACTAAAACTCTCGCCTTAGAAGATACTGTTTTTTGAATTTCTGTGAAAAGATCATCTATTTGCCCGGTGGCTTTTTTTATAGTGATTTCGGGATCGATAAGACCTGTAGGGCGAATAATTTGTTCAACAAATAATCCACCCGTTTGAGCCAATTCATAATTTCCTGGAGTGGCAGAAACATAAATAGTTTGCCCCATTCTCAAACGAAATTCATCAAAATTTAAAGGCCTGTTATCTAGCGCCGAAGAAAGACGAAAACCGTATTTAACTAAAGTTTCCTTACGCGCCCTGTCACCTCGAGACATGCCACCAATTTGTGAAACAGTAACATGACTTTCATCAATAAAAAGTAAGAAATCTTCTGGAAAATAATCAAGTAAAGTTGCTGGAGGTTGTCCAACTTTTCTGCCATCTAGGTAACGAGAATAATTTTCAACACCTTGGCAATATCCTAGTTCACGAATCATTTCGATATCATGGAGAGTTCGCTGTTCTAATCTTTGTGCTTCTAAAATTAAACCTTTTTGTTTGAAATTATCTATTTCTGCGAGAAGATCTATTGTAATTTCATTGATAACATCATCTACTTTTTCAGGACTCAAAACATAGTGTGTTGCGGGGTAAATACCTGTTTGATCCAGAGTCTCGATGACTGTTCCCTTCAATGCATCAATATGAGAAATTTTTTCTACCTCTTGAGACCAAAACTGAATGCGAATGGCGCGTTCTTTTTCGGATGCTGGGACAATATCAAGGACATCACCACGCACTCTAAATTTTCCACGCTCTAAGGAAATATCATTGCGCATATAATTGATACAAAGGAGTTGTCGTATTAGCTCATCACGGGATATTTTCATACCTTTTTTTATCAGAATGCGAGCTTTGTAGTAATCATCAGGGGCACCAAGCCCATAAATACAACTGACAGAACTTACAATGATTGTATCTCTTTTTTTTTTTTTTTTTTTAGTTGCCGCATGTCTCATTTTATCAATATCATCATTTACAACAGAAGATTTATCAATAAAGGTA
>JAIXXU010000200.1 GCA_027490595.1 Pseudomonadota bacterium | reverse complement strand
GGGATTACCAAATACTATACCAATTTTCATACGAACTTGGTTAATAAACACAACGCAACAATTGGTTTTTGAAATACTACCAGTTAATTTTCTGAGAGCTTGGCTCATAAGGCGTGCTTGAAGACCCATATGACTGTCGCCCATTTCTCCTTCAATTTCAGCTTTCGGAGTCAGTGCAGCAACGGAATCCACAACAATGAGATCAACTGCTCCACTGCGCACAAGCATGTCCACAATTTCTAAAGCCTGCTCGCCATTGTCTGGTTGAGATACCAAAAGATCATTTGTATTCACACCAATTTTGCGAGCATAGTGAACATCTAATGCATGCTCGGCATCAATAAAGGCAGCAATACCTCCTTTTTTTTGACATTCTGCAATAGCATGGAGGGTAAGGGTTGTTTTACCGCTAGATTCTGAACCATAAATTTCAACTACGCGTCCTTTGGGAAGGCCACCGATGCCCACAGCCATATCAAGGCTTACTGAGCCTGTGGGAATAACTTGGATTTCGTTCTGAACAACATTGTCGTCAGAAAGACGCATGATGGTGCCCTTGCCAAATTGTTTTTCTACGCTTTGAAAAAGGGTTTCTAATGCTTTCATTTTGTTTGAATTGTCTTGAAGACTCATAAATAGCTCCTAAAATAATGGAAAAATAAGTTATTGAACATGTAAAGCCTAGCTCGCTTTAAGAAACCACAATACCATACATTTGTATTGTCTACTAAATTACTACCCGCTGTTTTGTTTTTAGGCAAGGTGCGATAGGCTAAAAAGTCAAAAAAATTGTTTTTTCCAGTAATTAAGAAGGTATCTTCATGACAATCTCTGCTTCTACCCCTTGCGCGGTTGCCGTCCTCTTTGGAGGGCGTTCCAGCGAACATGAAATTTCTTTGCGTTCTGCAGTGTATATCTTAAAAAATATACCAAAGCATTATTCAATTATTCCCGTAGGAATATCGCGCACAGGAAACATGTCAAGTCTTACGGGACACTTCACATGTTTGAATTTTCAAAGCCTAACAACACAAGACTTAGCAGACATTATTGAAGGTAAAGTGCCCTCTTATTTGGGCGAATCGCAGAATATCCCCAGCATTATTCTTCCTTTGAATCAAGAAGCTTGCATAAATTACCGGAATAAAAACCAACAATGGCGAATTCTAAACTTAGAAACAAATTGTGTTTTTCCAGTTCTTCATGGTCCTAACGGAGAAGACGGAAGGTTGCAAGGTTTATTTGAACTTGCCGAGATGGCTTGTGTTGGTTGTGATTCCAAGACTTCTGCCATAGGAATGGACAAAGATTTTCAAAAGCGCCTTGTAAGAGAGGCCGGAGTCCCTATCGCAAAATATCATGTTGTTCACGGAGACAATTATTTGAAAGAAAAGTTGCTAACTCTTGAATCAGTTGAAAAAGTTATTGGTTATCCCTGCTTTATAAAGCCAAATAGCCTTGGTTCTGCTGTGGGAACCAATAAAGCCTCAAATCGAAATGAACTTGAAAAAGCTCTAGAAAACGCACTCGCTTTTGATAAGGCAGCGATTATTGAAGAACTCCTTGAGGGCACAGAAGTTGAAATTGCATTTTTAGGAACCTTTATTTCTCCTCGCGTGTCAATTGCTGGGGAAATTGTACCCAAAAACTTTTACTCTTATGAAGAAAAATACTCTGATAAATCAGAAACTCAACTCTATATACCTGCAAGACTTGAACTAAACCGCATGAAAAAGCTTCAAAATCTAGCAACAAAAGTTGCAAAAACTCTAAGACTAGAAGGCTTGTCTCGCATAGACTTTTGGAACATAAAAGGCAGCGAAGATTTTCTTTTTAACGAAGTAAATACTCTTCCTGGCATGACCCCAATCAGCATGTTTCCTCAACTTTGGGAAAATGCAGGTCTAAGTGGCCCATCATGGATTCAGGAATTGATTGAGCTTGCTTTAATACGCCAGGCACAGCAAAATACTCTTGAATATGGCATAACGCGCACACCATAATATAAACTCAAGATGTATTGAAATTTATAACAAAATACGTTAGCAAGGTTCCTGTGTCACGGCCTTCTGGCTTTTGTGGTTTTTTCTTTTCAACCCCCTTTTTTGGAATTTACTATGTCGACAGAAAAACAAGAAAAAAATTTATCCCATGTAAGAAACATTGGAATTTCAGCACACATTGACTCAGGAAAAACAACACTTTCTGAACGTATTTTATTCTACACTGGTCGTATTCATAAAATTGAAGAAGTCAAAGGAAAATCAGGCGTAGGCGCAACAATGGACCATATGGACCTTGAACGCGAAAAAGGAATCACCATTCAATCTGCTGCCACTTTCTGTCAGTGGGGTGACTACTGGATTAACCTTATCGATACTCCCGGACACGTTGACTTTACCGTTGAAGTTGAGCGCTCCCTTCGAGTTCTTGACGGAGCCATATTGGTTCTTTGTTCAGTAGCTGGCGTGCAATCACAGTCTATTACCGTAGATCGTCAAATGCGTCGGTATCGCGTTCCAAGAATTGCATTTGTAAACAAAATGGACCGCGCCGGTGCAAATCCATACCGGGTTTGTGAACAATTGCGTGAAAAATTAAATCATAATGCCTGGATGGCACAAATGCCAATTGGAGCTGAAGATCGCTTCCAAGGTGTTGTGGATCTCTTAACAATGAAAGCTTTTTATTTCGATGGCTCTCACGGCGAAAACATGCGTGAAGAAGATATCCCTGCTGAAATGATAGAAGAAGCAAAAGTCAGAAGAAACGATCTGATTGGCGCACTTGCTGACTTTGATGATCATCTTGCTGAAAAATTCTTGGCCGATGAATATGTCTCTGCTAAAGAAGCTGCAGTTGCTATGAGAAAAGCAGTGATTAGCTTGAAATTCACACCTGTTTTTGTGGGATCGGCTTTTAAAAATAAAGGTGTTCAACTTCTTCTAAATGCTGTCTCTGCCTACTTGCCTGCTCCTAACGAAATTGAAAATGAAGCCCTTGATCAGTCCAAAAACGAAGAGCGCGTTCCGTTAAAGTGTGATCCAACCTCTCCTCTTGTGATGCTTGCATTTAAGCTAGATGAGACTCGCTATGGCCAGCTAACATTTATGCGAATTTACCAAGGTACAGTTAAAAAAGGCGATATGGTTCTTAATATGTCTTCTGAAAAAAGAGTGAAAATCCCACGAATTGTTCGCTTGCATGCGGATGAAATGGAAGACATCGATGAATCATCAGCTGGCGATATTATTGCGGTATTTGGCGTTGACTGCGCCTCTGGCGATACGTTTACAGATGGCACTGTTCCTTTAACTATGGCATCTATGTATGTTCCTAATCCTGTAATTTCTTTGGCTGTCGCTCCCAAGGACAAGTCAGGTCAAACAAACTTCTCCAAAGCACTGAATAAATTTACAAAAGAAGACCCCACATTCCGCGTAAGCCGTGACGAAGAGTCAGGTGAAACTATCATTTCTGGTATGGGTGAACTTCATCTTGAAATTTATGTAGAACGGATGAAACGTGAATTTAGCTGCGAAACAATAGTAGGAAAACCTCAAGTAAACTTCAGAGAAACCCTGACGCAAAAAACAGAAATCAATTACACGCATAAAAAGCAATCTGGTGGTGCTGGTCAATTTGCTAGAATTATTGGATTTATGGAACCTCTAGCTGATGCTGGAGACAAAATCTATGAATTTTCTGACGAAACTGTTGGTGGATCCATTCCTCGCCAATTCATTCCAGCGTGCGAAAAAGGCTTTGTTGAACAATTGAAGACCGGTCTTCTGATTGGCGCTCAAGTGGTTGGTACAAAAATTGTTGTAAACGACGGTTTACATCACCCTGTGGATTCCAATGAAATGGCATTCAAAACATGCGCTATGACTGGTTTTAGAGAAGCGTATGCCTCTGGTAAGCCCGTTATTCTTGAACCAATTATGAAGGTAGGGATTGAAGGGCCAGAAGAATTTCAAGGAACCATGATGGGACTTATCAATCAAAGACGTGGCGTAATCATTGGAACCACTGGAAACGGAGGCTACTGCCAAATTGAGTCTGAAGTTCCATTGACAGAAATGTTTGGTTTTTCAACTGATCTTCGCTCTGCAACTCAAGGTAAGGGAGAATTTTCTATGGAATTCTTAAAGTATGCTGCCGTACCTCGCAACGTTCAAGAAGATATGGTTGCCAAGTATAAAGCCAAAAGAGCTGCAGAAAACAAATAACTGCCTTTCATCCAGGATAAGCTAAGTGGAACAACAAAGAAAAGAATACCATTCTCTTGAGCTAAATTTGAAAGCTACAGAATCCCATAGGTTTACTTGGATGAACCAGTATTTTGATTTAGAAGCACACCTTGTTTTTGATTCAAAGTTAGACAACCTTGAAAGTTCAAAGAACCAACTTGAAAATTTGTCTGCGGTGTTCAAACTAATACCCTTTGAGAATCAATTTAAATCAAAGCTGTTTTCTCATATTCTTCAAGAAGAACATGATGTTTCAAATAAATTCTATGTCGTGTTTGCCAAAATAAATATTTTTGAAAAAAAGTTAATTCAAATTCAACATACCTATGAAGTTTCTGGCAAATCTCAGCCCCATGGAACTTTTGGACACACAGGCACAGAATCAGAAGAAGCGAAGTTAACAGCAGATGAACAAAACAGTCTTTTAGAGAACATTCAAAAGCTTTTATACGGACCTATGCTAGCTCATTTCACTCAACCTTTTGTAGCACTTTTTCCAGAACTTCTTGAAGATGGTTGGCAGGAGCGCATGCCACTGAAACGAGGTAAGCAAGAAGCAGAGCTTGTTCCTTACCAAGCCATATTCCCTTTTGCTGGAGCTCTTGAGCTTCAACCCGATGGCGAACATACTTTAGCACTTGATGATCTTTATTGTACAAATGAAAAATGTGACTGCCGAGACGTAGCATGTGTTGTTCTAGGACTAGAAAAACTAACCGGAAAACAAGAGATCCTAGGTGGTTTTCGCTACCATTTCGATAAAAAGCGCTTTAAAGCAATGCCAGAGGTTCCACTTCCAACGAATGGGCAGGAATGGATCAAACGATTTTCAGTTAACTTTCCCATAAAATTAGAATTTTTATTTGAAGCACGCTATGAGTTCATTCGTAAGCTTGCAAAAATGCGCGCGTCCTCATAATTGACTTCGATAAATTCAACATATCCATCATTTCTGACAATGAAATACTTGAAAAAACGCCCTTCCGTTCAAATGTACTTCTTTGGAGAATAAGGCTACTTACCTGGCTATCAATGCTAGAAAGGGTGTCAAACCAATTGTGTGAAAAAGTGTCTTCGCTAGTATCTATAGTCAAAGCACATGCAGAAAGATCTCGATCCCCATACAATATTCTTTCATAAAAACCATGACCAAATAGAAAAGGAATTAAACCTTCATTTTTTTTAGCAGATGACATCACTCGAACCAATATGCATCCACCTTCATCAAACATTGTCAATTTATCCTGTTCTGTTGTTCTCGTTTCAACTGAATGAAGCCACGGAAAATCAGCCCTTTCTTCAAAAGCCGTGAAATGTCTCATATTTAAAGCTCGTTTTGTCTTTGGAAAGGAATACCAAATTTGAGAATTAAAAAAATCATGCCAATTTTTTTCTCTTGTACTGACCTCTCCTTTTAAAAAAATACGAGGTTCATACAAGCACTCAAATTTTGACTTTTGTCTTCGCCCCATGTGTGGAACAAACGTAATTTCCTGGGAAGTAAAAGAATGAACAGCCGGTGGTCGAAATAAATTTAATTGATTTAATGATGGCCAAATGGGAAGTTTTGCAAATAATTTTGCGTATGGCATAATGGGAAAGAATAGTGACGAAACTAATCCAAAATTTGGGTTCCATTGTGAATTTTGAAAGATTTTCATATTATGTATCTGGCCTCATTGTATATATATTTCGATTTGGATCCCATCATGCCGGGTTCTGATAAAGAAAGTTTACTTCTTTCTATTAGAGAGAAAATCAAACAAAAATCTAAGCATAAATACTCCAGCAAGACCGACGAAACAGAAAGCTCTATTGCTATTGCTTTTTTTACACAAAGCTACGAAGGAGCTCAATCTGAACTAAAAATGATCTCAGATTATATTGAAAATTCAAGCTCTTCGAGAATTTCTTCCACACATGAACAAATTTTTCAATGGTATGAAGGAAAATTCATTGCAACCAAGCATAGTAGAACTACAGGCAATTTAACTTCCCTTAAATTATACCCTGACTTCACTCGCCTAAAAACAGTTGTTTATGAACAAGACGATTCTGAACAGCCCAAAAATACCTCTATTTTTTCAAGACGAAGTCTAAGAATCCCTACAAGAAAGTGAGCACCCTTACATGAAGTTACGTAACCTGTTTTTATTTGCAAACCTTTTACTTGCAATTTCAGAAGTCAATGGCGCTTCTATTTTTAGTTTTGAACGTGCCAATTCTTTGCAAAAAGAAGAAATCAGAAAAGTTCCCTACTTATCTTGTCCCGTTCTCAAAGAACGAATCAACGACTTTTTACATTATCATTATGTGTTTAAAGATTTTGACGAAAATATTTCAAAACGAACATTTCAAATGTTTTTTAAACTTTTGGATCCAGGCAAACTTTATTTTACACAAAAAGACATTGACTCTTTTAAACCCATGGAGGCTAGCTTAGGTAAATCTATACAGAATGTTGATTGCCGCTTTGCTGGAGATATTTACAGCATTTATAAGCAAAGAATATTTACAGCTAATGAGTTTATTTCACAAATTTTAGAATCAAAATTTGAGTTTAGTACAAATGAATTCCTTGAGACTGATAGAAAAAAAGTTTCCTGGGCAAAAAATAATGATGAATTAAAGGAACGTTGGCGTAAATCTCTAAAATTTATTGTTCTAAATATGAAAGAAAGTAAAGATATAAACAGCATTACTGATAGATTAAAAAAAAGATATAAAAATATCTATAAAGATATTTTAGATAGATCAACAGATGATGTTCATGCTATTTTCTTAAATGCATTTGCTATGTCTCTTGACCCTCATTCAAGCTTTTTAACACCAAATGATAATGCACAATTTCAAATTGACTTTAGCTTAAAACTTGTGGGAATTGGCGCAACACTTATTAATCCAGATGGATACACAACGATTGATGCCATTGTACCCGGAGGTGCCGCTGCAAAAGACGGCCGCTTAAAAAAAGGAGATAAAATTATTGCGGTTGATTCTGGCGATGGAAATGGCATGCAAGATGTGATCGACTTAGAACTTGAAAAAGTAGTTCAAATGATTCGTGGAAAAGAAGGTTCCACTGTAAAGCTTTTGATTATGCGAAAAGCGCCTCATGGTGAAGTTCAAAGATTTCAGCTGGATCTCACAAGAGCTGTTGTACAAATTAAAGATAGTGAAGCTAGAAGTGACATATTGACTATTGATGGAAAAAAAATTGGTATCATTAATTTACCAAGTTTTTACATTGATTATCGTGACTGCCAGGAAAATCCTTTCAATTGTCGAAGCAGCGCAAATGATATGGCTAGAGAAATACGAAAACTAAAAGCTCAAAAAATAAATGGCATTGTTATTGACCTACGTCGCAATGGTGGCGGAGATCTGAGTGAAGTACAAAGAATAGTTGGTTTGTTTATTGACAATCCTGTTGTGACACAAATTCAAGATCGAGAGGCACAAGTTCGCTCTTTGGAGGCAAGCGCAAAGGCATTTTACACTGGACCATTAGGCATTTTAGTGAGTAAATATACAGCAAGCGCATCAGAAATTTTAGCAGGCGCTGTTCAGGATTATGGTAGAGGGTTAATTCTTGGCGATTCCAGAACTTTTGGTAAAGGAACTGTTCAAACGGTCATGGAAATTCCTGGAACCGGTGGACGCCAAAGCAATGGAGCTATCCATGTGACCATTGCTAAATTCTTTAGGCCAAGCGGTAAGAGTAATCAAGAAAAGGGAATTTTATCAGATATCATCATTCCAGATTTACTTGATGCTACTGAGACCGGAGAAAAGGAATCTGAATACGCTCTACCCTATACAACGATTCCTCCTGCAAAAGAATTTGCGAAAACAAGCAGCTTGGATACCCTGATTGCAAAACTTAAAATTATCAGCCAAGAGAGGGTTTCTAAGTCACCTGACTTCAAAGAAATTATTGCCAACATGAAGAAAGCAAAACAAGATAAAAATACTCTTGTGTCACTAAAAGAGGACAATCAGAAAAAATCATTAAACAAAAACAAGCCCAATAAAAAAGGACCCTCAAGCAATACGGGCAACGATGATGATTTACCAGATTTTTCTATTAAAGTTATTGGAGAAAACGATTTTATGTTAAAAGAATCAGCACATATTATTGCAGATTCTGAAAACATACTAAAGGATTCCGGTAATGCCTCTCAGCGACAACGATAAAATTTATGACATCACAATTTTAGGAGGAGGCCCCACTGGCCTTTTTGCAGCATTTTACGCAGGCCTCAGAAATTCCAGCTGCAAAATAATTGATTCTCTCCCTGTTCTTGGTGGCAGACTTACCTCAG
>JAIXXU010000051.1 GCA_027490595.1 Pseudomonadota bacterium | reverse complement strand
TTGATTTTGTTCTTTTTGATCTTGAATTTCTTAAAATTTATGAAAATCAAGAAAAAAGTTCTCTTCTTAAGTTGATTTCTCAAAAATTTCCTCAAACCGTAATTCTTGTCACAAATACGTATGACAATCCATGTGATGTGCTTTTTAGCTTAAAGATGGGTGCTCATGAATATATTTCTCAAAGTTGTTTTGGTGATCAGTTCTTATCTAAGCTCAGTCATTTAAGGCAAAGACTTTTCCCTAAAAAAAATAAGATGTCATCACCTTCTGCAGATCCCATTAGGTCAAGTCATATTGCCGGACGTAGTATGGCTTTTATTGCTGATCGCATTCCTCATATTTTAAATTCTGCAGTAAGAAGTATTTATATTCATGGAGAGTCCGGAACTGGGAAAGAAGTAGTTGCAGACTTGGTATCTACGGGGGCAGCGCCTGCACCTTTTTTGAAAATTAATTGCGCTGCTATTTCTCCAGATCTTATTGAAAGTGAACTTTTTGGCCACAAAAAAGGGTCTTTTACTGGGGCAGTGCAAGATAAAAAAGGCTTAATTGAAATGGCACATGGTGGTTGGATATTTCTTGATGAAGTGGCGAGTTTGCCTCTGTCTGCACAAGGAGCGTTATTGCGCTGTCTTGAAAATCAAGAAATTATGCCTATTGGTGCAACCATGACAAAAAAAGTCAATGTAAAATTCGTTGCGGCATCAAATATTCTATTAGAAGATCTTGTGTATAAAGGAGAATTTAGAAATGATCTTTTACAAAGACTTCGTGAAACTGAAATCAATTTACTTCCATTGAGGGAAAGAAAGGATGAAATTATTGAGCTAATCAATCATTTTTCAGGCCTCATGGAGGGTGGCCCTTACATTGTGGATCAAGCAGCAATGCAAGTCCTTTGTCATTTTGATTGGAAAGAGGGAAACATTCGGCAGCTTCGCAATTGTTTGCGAGCAATGACTGAAAATCACAGTGAAAAGATACTTTCTCCCATGTGTATTCCGGATCGTTATTTTTCTGACTTACAATCTCAATACAAAAAACAACCTTTTTTATTTTCTGACTTAAAAGCTGATGACGATATTGAAAAGCAAGCTGAGGATGATTGGGAAAGGTATACATTTGAGGAATTAGCTCAAAAACTTTTATCTTGGGTTGTTAGAAAGCATAAGACAAAATGTGGCCGCATTAATATTTCAAGACTAAGTAAGCAGTTAGGACTTTCTCGAACAACGCTCCAAACAAAACTTAAACAGTTATCTCTTTAGTTTTTTGATTGTAGTTGTTTACATGGCTTGGGCGTTTGTTGTTGTGACCCGTTTTTTGTTTTATAAACTGTTCTTTTTGCGCACTTTTTTGTTCATAAAAACCAAGTTGCAATTTTAAATTATCAATGCTGCCAAAATCTGAGTTCAAGTGAATATAGGCTTTTTCGTAGGAGTCTTTTCTTTGTTCAAAAAGAGACTTCACTTTTGTCAGGGTTTCTTGATATGTGTGGCACTCAATAAATAGGGGTCTTTGAGGTTTTTTTAAATTTTGTTCGTTCCAAATTCTTGAAGCTAAGGTTTCATCGCAGGCTGTAATCAGAACAATAAGCCCCAGCTTGCGGGCAAAGTCAAAATTTTCTTCTGAAAGAAGCGTCCCGCCCCCCATGGCTATCACGTGGTTGTGTTTTTTTTCCAAGCGTCGGAGCACTTTCGATTCCATAGCTCGGAATGATTCTTCGCCTTCTTTTGCAAAGACCTCAGAAATTTTTTTCTTTGTTGTAAATTCAAAGTATTTATCAAAGTCTAGAAAATAGCGATTGGAAAAGGCCGCATAAGACTTGCCAAAAGTTGATTTTCCAGAAACTGACATCCCAACTAAAATAATGTTGCGAAAACGTTTTGATGCTTCTTTCAACGTAGCCTCCCGTTCGTGGACGGTCGAAACTATCATAGGTATTATGTAAATCCAATCAACCCATGGCATTATACCGAATGTAAAACATGTATTCCAAGATTCGGTATCACTGGTATGAAAGGAATCAGCAAAATTGCTAGTTATAGAAAATGTAGATATTTTTGATGGGACAAGCATATCTGAACAAAAAACTATTTTTATTGAGAATGGAGTTATTCAGGATGTCATTTCTTCGCATCCTCTATCCTTCGCGACAAAAAATAAGCAAGAAAATTTAAAAGATATTCAGCGAATTCGAGGGGATAATTCTTTATTGGTTCCGGGCTTTATTGACATTCAAGTCAATGGGGCAGGGGGGCTTTTATGGAATGATTCACCTGATGCAGAAACCCTTGAAAAAATTGCAGTAATTCATCTAAAATTTGGAACAACGGGAATACTTCCCACCTTTATTTCAGATTCAATGGAAAAGATGCAACTAGCCTGTGAATCAGCTCACCGAGTCCTACAAAATCAAAATCCTTCCATTATAGGGATTCATTTTGAAGGTCCGTATTTAAATCAGCAAAAAAAAGGAATTCACCAACAAGAATTCATAAGAGAGGCAACAAGCCAAGAGATAAATTTTATTTTAGATCAAAAGTTTCCCATACTGCTGTTGACAATAGCACCAGAAAAATTTCCTGAGAATCTACTCAAAAGTTTAGTTGATGCAAACGTGCATATTTTTGCAGGACATAGCAACGCTTCCTTTGAAGAATCTCAAAGAGCTTTTTCCAAAGGAGTTAAAGGTGTTACCCATTTCTTCAATGCTTGTTCACAAATGACAAGCAGGGCACCGGGTCTTGTGGGTGCAGCACTTTTACACGATAATATTTGGTGTGGAATCATTGCAGATGGAAAACATGTGAGCTTTGAATGTTTAAAAGTTGCGTTTAAGTGCCGAGGTACAGATCATTTCATTTTAGTTTCTGATGCGATGCCTGGCGTAGGCCTTAATGCCACTGAATTTTTGCTTCAAGGACAAACAATTTATATAAAAAACGGTGGCTATTTTGATGCTCATGGAACACTTGCTGGTGCATCATTGACAATTCTGGATGCTCTAAAAAATATCGTTTTTGAGGCAAATGTTCCTTTAGAAAAAGCAATATCCATGACTTCTACCAATGCTGCAAAATGTCTTGGTTTAAGTAAAAAAGGTGCTGTTGCCCCTGGCTATGATGCTGATGTAGTATTATTAGATAAAAAAACTTTGAATTTAATTCATGTGATTCAACAAGGGAGGCTTGTCAAATGAACAAGCAGCGAGTAGCAGGTATTCTCACCACAGGAAATGAAGTTTTATCTGGTAAAACTCTTGATACCAATAGCCATTTCATTGGAGGTTGCTTAACAAAAATTGGTATTTCTGTAAGTATTGTTATGTCATGTGGTGATCACGAACAAGATTTATTAGAGTGTCTGGAATACATGGCAACACGCTGCGATGAAATTTTTATGACGGGAGGATTAGGGCCAACTGTTGATGACATGACTGCACAAGTTATTTCTAAATTTTCCAATCAACCACTAATTTTTAATGAGCAAGCTTGGGAAAATTGCTTGGAATCCTATAAAAAATTTGGTCGGAAAGACATCCCTCAAAGCAATAAAAAACAAGCTTATTTACCAGAACATAGCAAAATAATTCCTAATCCTGTCGGTACAGCTGTAGGTTTTGTGGTGGAAGTGGCTCATCCTAAACTTCAAAAAACTACAAATATTTACTGCCTTCCTGGTGTTCCTTTTGAATCG
>JAIXXU010000135.1 GCA_027490595.1 Pseudomonadota bacterium | reverse complement strand
TTGAATGCTACTCAAAATTTGTGGAGCCAGGCTAATGCGACAATTTCCGCAGGCACCTTCCAGAACTCGGCATATAGGCCCGTTAGGGCTTCGAGTAATTTTTGAAACTCTTGCATAGTGTTGGCATACACGATCTTCTAATTGGGCAAGGTAGGTGTCCCGAACTTTTTGAATTTCGCCTAGTTTATCTCTTGAATTAGCCTCGGCGCTTTGAGCTTTTTTGAGTTCTTCTTCAGAAGCTGTAATTGTTGAACGGAGTTCAGCTTCAGCTTTTTGAAAAATAGACTTACTTTGCTCAATTTTACTTTCAGCATCATCGGCTCGTCTTTGTATGTCGCGAAGGTCTCTGTCTAAATTGTCTACTTCTCTTTTAAAGGCACGGTGATCGTCATCATTTTTAGCACTCATGAGCTTGTTTAGACGATCTATTTTTTTGTCTTCAAGTTCATCAAGTTTTTTGTAGAGTCGTCTCAGTTCTGCTTCGTGAAAGCTCATTTCTGTGCGGGATTTGTTCAGAAGATCTTCGCTTAGTTTAGATCTTTTTCCTAGTTCAGCGAGTTCTTTTTGAGCAAGACGCTGATCATGAGTGACTAAAGCGGCATCCATGTCAACACGATAAATGCGTTCGATAATTTCATATTGAGGATTCAAAGGAGACTCCTTGGTATCAATTGATGGTTCATTCCAATGAGAAGAAATAGATTAAGTGCAAGAGATTTCATACAAATCTTAGGTTTGTCGATTATCACTTTGCACGGCACAGAGCAAGACCTTCTTTCAGAACGTCTTTCGGTAAATGACGGCCAATAAATACTATTTTGGTTTTTCTCTCTTCACCAGGTAACCAAGGTCTGTCTGGTTGACTTGTCATATTCGTATGAACGCCTTGAAAAATGAACCGGTTGTCCTGGTCTCCCACATGAACGACACCTTTGTACCGTAAAAGTTGGTTACCCAGTTCTGCAAGAACTAGCTCCATAAAACGGGTAAGTCGTGCTAAATCTAGTGGAAGAGCTTCTTCTAAATAAATACTTTCAATGGAGTTATCATGAGTATGCTCATGGTATTCCTTGGTTAATTTTGGATTAATTTCTGTTTTTGCATTCAAGTCAAATGCTTTGATGTCCAGTATTTCGTTGACGGGTAGTTCACAGTTTTTGGTAGGAATCACTTTAGCCATTCCATTTAGCTTATGTACCTTGTCAAATACTTGAGTCAATTCATCTTTGGAAACTAAATCAATTTTATTAATTAAAATTACATCAGAAAATCCAATTTGATCTTGAGTTTCTTTGATTTCCTGGAGATTTTGATAAATGTTTTTCGCATCAACAACAGTAACAATGGCGTCAAGAAGAAAATGTTGCCGGAGTTGTTCTTCCATAAAGAATGTTTGTGCTACTGGGCTGGGGTCAGCCATGCCAGTAGTTTCAATGACAAGATGGTCAAAAGCTATTTTATCTTTGATGAGGTTAGCGCAAATTTTAGTAAGATCGCCACGAACCGTACAGCAAACACAGCCATTATTCATGATTTTTAGCTCTTCGCCTAAACTTTGTACAACAAGTTCGGAGTCAAGGTTAACATCGCCAATTTCATTTAAAATAACAGCTATTTTTTTTCCATGATTCTCTTGTAGCAAGCGGTTTAATAACGTAGTCTTTCCTGAGCCAAGAAATCCAGTAACAATAGTAACAGGTTTTTGTGTAAGAGGTGCCATGATTATCCTCCGAAGAATCACCGGGCCTTATTTTCCTCGGTGCTTCAGTGTTTGTATTTTACACTGACTAAAAATTCAACAGGGACAAGACTATGAATGCTTCAGACAATACCTTTTTTGATCTGCGTAATAAAGACTATGAAAGCGTTACTTCACGACTTATTATGAGTCAAGATCTCAATGCTGTTCATACTCTTTTTGGTGGTCGTTTAATTCAGTGGGTGGACGAAGCTGCTGCCATCTATGTCATGGCTTTGTTAAAAAGTCCAATGGTTGTCACAAAAAAAATTTCTGAGGTCATCTATAACAATCCTGCCAGATTAGGCGATGTCTTGGAGTTCTTTTTTAAAGTCAAACATTCAGGCAAAACATCCATAACTATTCAGTGTGTTGTTATTACCAAGGTTATTAGTAGAGGCTCCAACAGCAAGCTTATTTTAAATTGTGATGTTGTATTTGTGAAAGTGAATTCCTCGGGGCAACCTGAAGAGCATGGTTTTCAGAGCTAATTTTATTGTTTGAAAAAGTGAAATGTACTAAGTAATCACTAGAAACACTTCTTACGTTTACTCTAGGTTTTGCAGGTAAAAAATGAAAATAGTTCTTACTGGTACAAATGGTTTTATTGGAAGTAATTTGCTTGAACGCGTGCTTTGTCTTTCTTTGGAAGAGCTCAGTCTGCCAAGTCATAAAAATGTGAGTTTCTCTAATTTTGATACCGTCAATGCTGAGGCTAGCTTGCTTGAAGTCATTGCTACCGATACCTCTGAAAGTTTAGTGCGTGAAAATGCTAGGCGATTTGCTGGCTCTGCGCGTGTGACTTATGTCGACCATGAAAATTTATTTGAGCATTT
>JAIXXU010000212.1 GCA_027490595.1 Pseudomonadota bacterium | reverse complement strand
CAAAAAACGAATTAGGGGTGCCCCATTTAAAAATCCTGTGACCTCAATGAAGTCATTAATATTGTACCTATATAAACCATTTACAGTTGTAACAATTAATTTATATGTGCAGCCAAGTTCTAATTGATGTGCTAAAAAAGTTTTCGGATTAGATTTATTAGCCTCACTTTCAGAAATAAATTCAAAAAAATTAGCATGAGATGTAAGCAAACCACTGTTATTTTCATCCAAAATTGGAATTGAAATATGTGCTTCGCTAGAAATAAGTCCTAAGTCTCTCACAGAAATACCAGATGGGTACCATTGATATATTTTCTGTATAGATTTACCAACGCTGCCATTCTTAAAACAACCAATTAACTTAAGATTTTCCCAATAATCACAGGGCAACAACATGCCTTTTCTTTCAATTAAATTTTCCAGTTTTCGAGCGAAATTTTTCTTTGGTAACAATTTATGATTTAATTCATTTCTTATTTTAGTAGGAATATTTTTTATATTTGATAATGTACCATCATATATATCTTTTATAATTTTTTCTTTATTATCATTTACAAATTCAAAAAGTTTTATTAACACATTTGGATTTAGGCATATAATAACACTAATGTTTTCAGGAATACAAAATCTCATTAAAGCATATTGTCTGTCAATGTAATTATCAATTTCTAAAATACTGTATGGATATGCGTAACTAGATTTAATTAAAAAATTAGCATCACGAAACATCATACCAGAGACAGCGCCATAAGGAATATTAAGATCGGTATAACCCTCTACAGCTCTATTTACAATTGGTAAAAACTTACCTTCTAATAAATCTTCATGTTGTTTGAATGCAGAGTAAATCCATAACTTCTGTGAAATTGAATTTACTTTGATAACTTCTTCATTGACTGGTATTAGCTTATATTTTCCAGTAGTCCCAGAAGTTCTATTAAACATCTTTGGAAGTGGCCCATCAGTCAGAACATTGGAATGACCTTTCATAATTCTATCAATATAACTAGAAAAGCCATTCCAGTCTCTAATTGGAACATTTTTTAAAAAATCTTCTGGTGTTTTTGTATTTAAAAAATTATGTTCTTTTCCAAAATCAGTGTGTTTATTCATACGAATAATCTTCATTAATAAATCGTTTTGATTTTTTTCTAGATTGTGACAACTAGATAAAAAATGCTGCCATCTCATATGAGTTATTGTGTTAAGAATAATTTTTTTAAAAAATGACATAAATAATCCAATAATAAATATAAAATTTAATTACACTCTTATAAATAATATAATCGTCTCTTTTCAAAAAAAACTTAATGAAGATTTTATATTAAGAAAAATAAAAATTATTCGGGAGGTGGCTGAAGCCAAAGACCAAAGGCATGCTCGATTTAGCGTTTAGGCTCCATTGACCGCAGTGGCTTGAATGCTCTTAACCCTGGTGGCTAAGTGCTCTACTCATTTGTGGCGCAAGTGGATACGACTAAAATTAATATGAGTAATCAGGTTAAATATTTCTTTAACCCCGAAAATCAATTTGTGGAAATTGTTTTGATGTTTTATGCCCTCAATAGAAAAAAAGATATTATGAATTGTGGCTAAATTAAACTAATGAATGTGGGTTATGTTTTTAAAAAAATAATTTTTTTAAATCAAGAATATTTAAAGCAAAGATACCAATAATGATATGTGATATTGTCACACCAAGCAAAGATCTTTGTTTTAAAAACATCCAGCCCCAAAATATCCCCAGTGGTAATACTCCAATGGCAAGCTTTTGAGAAATTGGTAAATGCATAGCAGAAAACTGAAGTGTTGAAATCATAATAGCGATTAAATCTTTGTGTTTTCCTGTTAGAAAGTTTTGCAATGCGCCTTGAAGACCCCCTCTATTTAGCAATTCCTGAAGTGGGACTCCTATAGCGTACAGCAGGCAAATGATAGTGATTTGATATAAAGAGTCATGACTTTGAAACAGTGATGAATTAAAGATTTCTTTACTTGGAAATATATTTGTAAATTTTATGAGAAAAACCTTCACGAAAAATATAATAATACATATAGGAATTGAAATTGCTACGCTTTCAAATGAATATCGCCAACCATTCTTACTCGTTAAGCCATATGTGCTCAATGGCATATTTGTTCTTTTTATGTAGTAAAGAGAAAAAAAGAAAAAAACAAATAACAAAGGTACGGAAAGGTATGTGGTTGAAGTAACACTTTTGGCTATATATGCTATGCCACTTAAGCTAAAAACAAATGTAATTTGCATAAAGGTTATCATGACCAAAAATCGGCCTGTTTCAATTTGTAATTGAAGGTATCTAACTGTGGTATAGTTTAGATGTTTTAATCGTTTTTCCATAATCTTAGCAATATGTAGGAGTAGTAAAGATTTCGCTTTCAAATGCGTTTCCATAAATTTTTCAAGATCGGTATATGTTATACTTATGTATGTTATTTGCGATGAGCTAACTATGGATGCGGATCGTGGTTCTTTGCTTAATAATCCTAGTTCTCCAATGACGTCACCTTGAGAAAGCTTTGCAATAGCGTGTGACTGCTTAGTTATTTCTTCAGTCTTTAAAACTTCGGCATCCCCTTGTGCAATAATGATAAGTGATTGGGACTCTTCTCCTTCTTTAACAAGGATGGTGTTTGATGGTGCTGTATGAATAATGAATTTTTGTGAGATCTTTTCGATATTAGATGTCGATAAAGTTGAAAATACTGTTGTATTTTTTAAAATATTTTTTATATCAACAGAAATTTTTTCCATAATTTTTCAATAGTCCAAAATGATATCTAGTTGTAAAAGCTGTTTTTATTGTGCTTCGAGGTGTTCTTGTTTGTCAAGAATTTTAAAAAATGCCTTTGGCATTAGGAAATATGAGTTTATTAGGAAAATTTTTCTATACAGAACCGCACTTTTCGATAATTTTATTGATACTGCCAATAATAAATTGATTATTCTAGGCATTTAAGAAAATTTTTATAGAGAAAAATTTGTAAGAGATGTAATTATTTTTCTTAATATTCTTGTCGTGTAGATTTATTTCTCTGGTCATTGTTAAAAAAAGCTAGTTTTAATTCAAAAAATTTTTAGCATTTCTTTTTATATGAACCAAGACTTAGCTTCATAGTCTTTTGATTTTTCAAAAATATTTAGGATCTTACCTTGATTATATGTATTGTCATCAAGAAAAAAATAAGATACTAAAAAAATAATTCATCCAACCCAAGAAGATTTAAAGTAAAGATGCCAATAATAATGTGTGATATTGTTACTCCAAATAAAGATCTTTGTCTTAAAAACATCCAACCCCAAAATAATCCTAATGGCACTACCCCAAGTGCAAGCTTTGGTGAAATTGGTAAGTGCATGACTGAAAACTGAAGTGTTGAAATCAAAACAGCAAGTAAATTTTTGTTTTTGCCTGTTAGGAATCTTTGCAATGCGCCTTGAAGACCTCCTCGGTTCAGAAATTCTTGAAGTGGAACACCCACGGCATACAAGAGGCAAATGATAAAAATTTGATATACAGAGTCGTCTTTTTGAAACAAGGCTAACTCAAAAATTTCTTTACCCGTGAATATGTTTGTATACTTTATGAGAAAATACTTCACAGCAATCATAATAATGCATACAGGAATGGAAAGTACAAAGCCTTCTAATGAGTATTTCCATCCATTTTTAAGAGTTAAGCCGTAGGTTTTCAAGGGCATATTTGTTTTTTTAATGTAGTAAAGAGAAATGAAGAAGAACGTAAATAGCAAAGGCACGGAAAGGTATGTGGTTGAAGTGAAGCTTTTGGCTAGAAGTGTTATGCCCGTTAGACTAAAAGCAAATATAATTTGCATCAAGGTTAAAATGACCAGAAACCTGCCTGTTTCAATTTGTAATTGAAGATATTTTACCGTGGTTTTATTAAGTTGCTTTAATCGTTTCTCCATAATCTTGGCTATATGAAAGAATAGTAGAGATTTTACATTCAAGTGTGTTTCAACGAAATTCTCAAGATCATCATACGTTATGCTTATGTAGGAAATTTGCGATTTGCTAATTATGGATGCGGATCGTGGTTCTTTCCCCAATAGACCTAATTCTCCAATAACGTCTCCTTGAGTCAGTTTGGCAATTGTATGACTCTGCTTAGATGTTTCATCGGTTTTTAGAACTTCGGCCTCTCCTTCTGCAATAATAAAAAGTGATTTAGACTGTTCTCCTTCTTTGACAAGGGTGGTGTTTGTTGGCGCTATGTAAAGAATGAATTTTTTTTTTTTTTTTTCAAGATTATGGTCAGACAAGACTGAACATTATGTTGTATTTTTTAAAATATTTTGTATATCAATAACAACTTTATCCATAATTTTTTCAGATTTCCAAAATGATATCTAGTTGTAGGGTCTTTATTTATTATTGTGTTCCCAGGCGCCATTGCTTGTCAATGAGTTTTGAAATGCCTTTGGCACTGGGAAATATGAGTTTGTTAGGCAAGCTATTCCGTAGGGAATTCGAAGCTGTTCGATAATATCGCGTATAATTCATTAAATATATTTATGACTTAGATAGCAATGAAATTAAAATGATAATTTATTTGATGTGTAAAAAAATGGCGGAGAGAGAGGGATTCGAACCCCCGGTAGGCTCACACCTACAACGGTTTTCAAGACCGCCGCCTTAAACCACTCGGCCATCTCTCCAGGGGAATTGATATCTGAGTATACGTAAGTTTTACTTACTTGCGTCCCTGCTTAGTGCTGGTTTTCACAACAACGGCAGCTGCGGCTATTTTCGCTTTTAGGCGCGCTTTTTTCTTGGCTTGCGCTTTTTTTCTTTTCATTTTAAACGTTCTGCGGTTGTCGTCCTTGCCCATAATTCCCTCGGTGAATAAATAATACCTGCAATTGATATACCCAATGCGAACACGTTGTGCTCGATGTCATAAATGAGCTGGTATCATTACCACAGGTCTTATTCTCAGACAAGTGCAAAAGGGTAGTTTGGTTTGTCATTTACAGGAAACAAAAATTATTTAGCATCAGCAAAGCAAACAGTACTAGTGTTTTTCTTACCGGGTGTTGGGTTTGTGCAGATGGCAATTTGTAAATTATTAGATTGTTGACCCCGGATTGACCAGCATGCAGTGCTCACCTTACTTTTTCCATCAGGTGGTGGAGGCGTGCACATATTAAATGTGGTGCTGTTATTTTGTGCAGTGGCTTTCACTTGATCGTTACTAAACGATAAAAGCCCATTGGCATCCATGATGATTGTAAACGATAGGTAGGATTTTTCACTCACAGGTGATACTGCGAATTGGTTTGGGTCGTAGGAAAATATAAAATTTTCACAACGGGTTTTTTTATTCACGAGCTCTAGTTTTTTACTGGCTCCGGGATGAAGCTCAAATGCAATGTCATTTGATGTTTGAACTGTTGTTTGTTTGGCTACGTCACAATTGTCGTTGATATTTGGATTGTACTTAAAACCTAGTTTCATTTTGCCGTTGTTAAAAATGGTGGCTTCTGGATTGTTTGTGGGCTCACTTTGAGCAAAAGCATTTGTTCCAAGTGCAATACTGCTTACTAAAAAAGCGTTAACTTAAAAAATCTCATGATGATTCTCCTACAAGTGTTTCATAGATGTTTTCTGCTTTTGGGGTAGTTGCTTAGTATATCTAAAAAACCATATACAGATTTAAACAAAAATGCATGGCTACTCTTTTGTTTGTCATTCTTGCTTTTGAGGTGAAAAAACGATGTTAACGCAGTTTCCTTGTTTTACAGTTCTTGCTGCCAATACGGATTGTGGAAAAACTTTTTTCTCTTCCCTACTAGCTAGAACGTTGCTCTCTCAAAATCACCCTGTCAGTTACTTAAAAATTGTTCAAACTGGGAGCCCAACTGATAGTGAGATGTTGAAGGGGAATTGCACACCATTTTCCTTTTCTCAGTGCAGGGCTTTATTTTCATACCAAGAGCCAATTTCTCCCCACAGAGCAGAAAAAAGGGAAAAGCAGGGGAACACGGATGAGATTATTCGCCAGAAAATCTTGGGCGCACTTGACGATGTCGGACGACTCAAAGCTCATGTTGCCTTGTTAGAAGGTGCTGGCGGTGTGGCATCTCCATGGCCTAGTGGAACTCCAACGTTTCTGGCTCTGAAACCGCTTCGTACGCCTATCATTCTTGTCGCTGATAGCCGGCTGGGAGGAATTTCGGCAACAATTACTGCATATGAAACCTTATTTCAAAGTGGATTTGACATTCCTTTTATATTGTCATTTGAAGGGAGCCAAGAAAATGCCTCCTTTTTAAGTGAATACTTTAAGAAGGAAACCAGGGTTTATATTTTTCCAAATCCAGAAAATAGTCATGTGGATTTTCAATCTTACCATGAAAAAGTAAAGGATAAATGCTATGAACTATGTTCCGCTCTCTTAAACTACCATGACAGCCAATTACAAAGCGTAAGCGCTCAAAAAGAATTTGCCATAAAGCACTTTTGGTGGCCGTTTACCCAACATAAAAATGTTTCTGAAGCAAGGCTTGTTGAGAGCGCATTTGAGGATTGTTTTTTTATCGCGCAAGAAAGCATTTCGGGTTCTTTTTTAACGACTCCCCTGTTTGATGCCTCTGCCAGTTGGTGGACTCAGGGACTTGGTCATGGGAGCTTTGCGTTGTCGAGGCATGCAGCTGCGGCTGCTAGTCGATATGGGCATGTCCTTTTTCCGGGCTACGTTCATCAGCCTGTTTATGAGCTTACAAAACTTTTGCTTGAGACTGTCGGTGAAACCTGGGCTGATAGAGTATTTTATACAGATAATGGTTCTACGGCTGTAGAAGTTGCTCTTAAAATGGCATTTAGAAAACGTTTTGGTTTGCGTTCTAGCGATAATAGTCCGGAGAAAATATGGGTTGTAGGTTTAAAAGATTCCTACCATGGAGATACCTTAGCCACTCTAAATGCCACGTCTCCGAATAGTTTTAAGAATGAAGAGCATTGGTATGAGCCACATGGATTTTGGTTTGATTTTCCTGAAGTTATTTTAAAAGATAAAGTTTTTCGTATTGAATTTCCTTTGGGCTTTGACTACTTAGATGTTCAACCTGTTTTTTCACAACTAGACGAGCTGTTTTCTTCAGAGCGCTATGAAACCAATATAGCTGTTTTTTATCAAGCCTACATTGCTAAAGTTTTAGATGAAATAAGTGAAAAATTAAACATTGGAGCCTTGTTGATTGAGCCCGTGGTACAGGGTTCTGGAGGCATGGTTTTTGTAGACCCCTTGTTTCAAAAGGTATTGATTTGCCAGTGCCGAGAGCGCCACATTCCTATTGTTTTTGATGAGGTGTTTGTTGGCTTTGGGCGAATTGGCCCGGTGAGTGCAATTGATTATCTTGGCGAAACTCCTGATATTGCCTGCTATGCAAAAATTTTATCTGGAGGGCTTTTGCCTTTAGCGGCTGTTTTAACGACGTCTAAAGTTTTTGACTCCTTTTGGGACGATTCTTTGCAAGGAGCTCTTTTGCATGGGCATTCCTATACGGCAAATCCTGTGGCATGCGCTGTTGCCGCAGAAGCACTTCGGCAATATTTAGCTTCAAATTTGTATGATCATAAAAAGAGAAGATTTTCTCATTTTTGGAGCGAGTATTTTGCACAGGAGTTGTCTTCCCTTCCTTTTGTTCGTCGGGTTTTAGCTTTAGGAACTATTCTTGCAGTTGAGCTTCAGACTGAAAACCGAGGGTATTTTTCCGGGAAGTCTGCAGCATTGAAAGACGCGTTTCGCGCGCGAGGAATTGAGGTGAGAGTTTTAGGGAATACGGTTTATTTTATTTGTAGTTTGAATACGTCCAAAGAATTTCTAAAAAAACAAGAAAGTACCATTGCTGAGGTGTTTTCTCTTTACAGGTAAGAATGGCTGTGCTAATTAAGCCGTCTGTGGTTGTTCTGGCCGTAGCTCAGCTGGATAGAGCATCGGATTTCTAATCCGATGGTCGCGTGTTCGAATCGCGCCGGCCAGGCCATCACCTATTTTCTTTTCCTTCTTGTCTTTCTGCAAAAATAAATTCCAAATCGTCTTCTTTACGAATAATAAATCCTCTTGATAGTGGTTTTTCGATGCTAATAGACCCTTTGAGAGTTTGGGTATCGTTGGTACATAAGATGTTTTTGTATAAAATATGCTCATGAGAATTCTCATCCAAGTATTCAGCGTCTCCCTTCAAAAGATTGCTTTTTAAGTAGAGCAATGCACCGTGGTTTTCGGGACGTAACGGCATAGCGTCGCTGACAACCCGGGCATAGTGACTTTTTTGCTGAAACTGTGGTTTTTTGCAAAACAGCACGTAAGAATAATTAAGTACGTGATGGTCTAAACCTGTAAGGCGATCAAGAACAGCCTGAGTCTCAGGTGGATTCCAAGCGTGTTTAAACCAACACCAGTCAGACCGTGATGCTCCTAAAGCCATCGGGCACGTATTCCTGTGTGTACAGGGGCCAAGGAGAGAAACCTCTTCTGCAGTATACTTGTTGTTTATTTCATTTCTTAGGTAGCCAAGAGCTCTTGCGTGTTGTTCTTGTCCGGGTTCAAGAATAAGAAGGCATCCTTGTGGCACTAATTTTTCCACAATATTGTTTAAGGTTGTCATGCGGAACTTTGTAGGAATTTCATTTAAAGAATTAGAGCACGCTGCGACGTGAACATCTTGGGGTAACTTTTCTACAGACGTGCACTTTTCAATATGTAACGGTATTTGTCCTAGCCAGGCATTTAACAGGAGCGCTTTTCCTTTGAGGAAAATCTTTTCACTTCGTTCAACGGCGAATATTTTTATGCTTGTAGGTAATGAGAGTTCAGGATTTTGTTGAAAAATGTGTTCAAGTGCACATAAAAATCCTACGCTAGCGCTTAGTGGACCTGAGCCAAAGTCTAAAAAAGATAATTCATGGTTATTTTTTAATAAATTTTCAAGAGCATATAGGCTTTCTTCTTTGGTGAATAAGGCAAAATTACGCTCACAATTAGGAATATAAAAAGAAGCTAAGTAACCCTCTAATAAAGAGGCGTCGTCCATATAATGCTTATTTTTTAATTTGTGATCTGAATTCCCTCGGTCCTCATTGAAAAAATTCCATAGATTTTTTGCTTTGGACGCAAGGCTTTGAAATTTAGGATGCCTTGATGGTGTTATGTCACTTGCTAGAGATTGCAGACTTGGTAAGTCAAGAAGTTTTTGCCAGCCTTGTAAAAGTGCTTGTGTATTTATAAAGTTTACTGGGTGTGTTTCATGAAAGTTTTTATTTTTAAGATATAAGCTGTGAGTTTGAGTCATTCATGTTCCTGTGAGTGTTGTTTTTATTTGTCATAAAGATTTTCAGTTAAGCCTCCCTTAAGACCCATCTTATTTCCATTCCATGTGCTAATGCCTTCTTTGATAGGAATAGGTTCAGTCCATTTCGTTATGTTTCGGGGGTTCCAGGGATCGTATAAGGAATGAGCTTCTTGACCGTACGTATGATCAATTTGCATTCGTAATTCTACTTGTTCTCTACCCTTGTTAGAGACAATCTCATGCTCAACTAGTTTATCTGCAAAATTTTGTAAAGTACCTACTCCAGAAGATTCTTTACCCAAAACATCCACAAAATAAATATCCAGTTTAAATTTTTTGCTATCATTTAGGTTTAGTACGGCAAAAAAGTCACGTTTTTTCCGCAGAAAGGAGACGGTTTTCATCCAGATATCTTTGATATTTTCTTCTGGAACATCAAGGCTAAGTTTTCCCATGCGACCAATACCAAGTTGGTATCCGTTTGTCTCCATTTTCATTTCGCTTGTGTTATATTCCTTTTTTGCAGTTTTCCAGGCGTTTTCCCAGCTGTCATTCAATTTTGCCTCTATGGCAGAATATCCAAGTTTTTTGAGCTCCAAAAAATCAGGGCATTGATAGGTGTTAATGTTTCCTTCGTTTACGGAAAAGTTTAAATCAATATTTTCGATGAATTTAATAAGTTCTTTTGCTGTATTTGTATAATTTGTTTTATAGAAACTAAATTTTCTATTTTTAAAAATAGTGTTTCGATGAGCACAAATAGATTCAAGATGAGATTTGGCGTCTTTATGGATTAAAAATTTATCACATAATGCAATAGCTTCTTTGCTTTCAATAGAACCATAATGGTTTTCATTATAAAAATAAGAAGTTCCGGAGTGATTCATGCTTTCTTGTGTGGATTTGATAATAAGTTTTAAGACCTTTTTCATTTGAAGAATATGACTGTGAGCTTCTTTTACCGCAAATTGTAAAGATTCATGTTTGTTCTGCTCAGAGGGGTCTATTATTTTTGTTGTTTCAGAAATAAAGGATTTGTAAGACTCTTGAATTAAACTATCCACTATGGATTTCAGCTGTTGCAAATGGTCTTTTTTGCAGGTTTCATCTTTATTTGAGTTGTGCGATTGAATTCCGCGAGTAGTGATTGCTTTTAATGCTGTAGTAATTCGATTTGGATTTGATGAATAAATAAAATTAAAATTTTGCATATTTTCCTCCAATATCCGACTAAAATAAACACCTTTTAAAAGGATATAGACAACTAGGTAGTGTTGCAACATAAATTTTAATTATCAATAAATTCCCTTGCGCGAAGAATGTCATAGTAAGTTTATTGAGCATGGTTTTTTCGAAGAAATTTCAAGTAGTTTTGAACGGCTTTATTGTGTTCCTTTAGTGTTTGTGAAAACGTGTGTCCCCCCGTCCCATTGGCTACAAAATAAAGTTCTTTGGTGTTTTCAGGCTGAACTGCTGCTTGTAGGGATGCTAGTCCAGGACTCGCGATAGGCCCCGGGGGTAAGCCTTTAAATAAATAGGTATTATAAGGCGATGCTGACGTTAATTGAGCTCTTGTCAATGAACCTTTGTAGTGTTCCCAATCTCCATAAATCACGGTGGGGTCGGCTTGGAGAGGGATATTTTTTTTCAATCGATTCCAGTAAACCCCTGAAATGCGATAACGTTCTTCTTTTTTAGAAGTCTCTTTTTCAATAATAGAGGCTAAAGTTACAAGCTCAATTTTTGAAAGACCTAGTTCTTTGGATTTGTTTAATATTTCTTCTTTTACTCGCCTATTAAATTCAACTAAAATAGTATTTGTAATAAAGGCCACATCTGGATGAGGGTCAAAAAAATAAGTCTCTGGAAATAGAAACCCTTCCACACTTTTTGCGTGTTCTTCAATCCCAACAGCTTTCAAAGAGGATATTGAATGGAATTGTGATAGCCAGGTTTCTTCTTT
>JAIXXU010000218.1 GCA_027490595.1 Pseudomonadota bacterium | reverse complement strand
TTTTTGGTTTCATCTTCAATTCCTTTCTTTTCATAGTTCATACTTGAAAAATCTGTTTTATTCTGCATAGGCTGGATTTTTTTATGCCTTTTTATATCGGCAGGACTTATTTATCGCACAGCCGTTGACATGCATACGGCTTCTAACAAATTTCTTAATGTGGCGGCTGGTTTTATTTATATTGGAATTCCTGGCTTCTGCATTTATCATCTTAGCCAAATTCACTTTGACGGAGCGGCACGAGGTGCTCAAATTTATTTTTGTTTAGCAACTACCTTCATGAGCGATATTGGCGCTTATTTTATTGGTGTGAAATTTGGAAAGCATAAACTGATTCCCAGAGTATCCCCCAAAAAAAGCGTTGAGGGAGCGGTTGCTGGACTTTTTTCAAGTACAGCAGCTTCACTTATCACAGCTTCTATTTTTTCTTTGCCATTTATGTCGTGGTATATTGTTGCCGTGGGCGTATTGGCCGGCATAGCAGCACAAGTTGGCGATCTCATTGAAAGCGCGCTTAAACGAGCTGGAGGGTACAAAGACAGCGGTCATTTGCTGCCAGGTCATGGTGGCGTGCTGGATCGAATTGATTCTCTTCTTATGAGCATACCGGTTATATACATTTTCTTTCTTTTTATGATTAAGTGAAATTTTTATGAGTAGCCTTAAAGACCAACTCTTAAAAGCAGGCCTTGTAAATAAAAAACAGGTACAACAGGCACAATCAAAAGCCCGCAAGCAAGAGCACGATGCTAAAAAAAATACCCAAATTGCTCAACAATTAACTTCTGAAAGACAACAAGAACTTGAAAAAATTCAGGAAGAAAAGCAACAAGCAGCTCTTCGAGATAAGGAGCTAAATAGGCTACGTGATTTAGCTTTAGCACAAAGAGAAAACTATTATCGCGCGCAACAAAGTATTTTAAGCAATAAATTAAACGAAAAAGACGCCACGATTGAATATTACTTTGCAATTGGCAAAGTCATCAAAAAAATATACGTAACTGCATGGCAACAAGAGCTATTAGCTAGGGGACAGTTGGCAATTGCAAAACCTTATGAAGATATGGAAGAATTCATACTTATTCCCCTAGAAGTAGCCAAAGTCCTTTGTGACATTTATCCACAAATGCTTGTTGTTCTTCACAATGAAATTAGCGATAATCAAGAACTTGAAGAAGATTTTTAATCACACCATTTGGAGAAGTTTATGACAAATTCCCTTTCCCCGAAATATCCAGCGCTAAAGGTATTAGGGTTTATTCTTGGCGGCATTGTCTTAGGGGCTCTTGGCACCTCTGCAATTTTTGTAACAAAAGATAAACAAAAACCTGTTGATGTTTCATCTGCCATGGGCACCCCCTTATTCGAAGTGGATAGCAAAGTTTACACAACAACGTCCCTGCCTAAAAATGTTGCCATGGACTATTATATGCTAGAAAATAACATTTTTAATGCACGACAAAATTTTGCAGAACAAACAGCTTTGCGTATTGCCCTAGCTCGCGATGCTAAGAAAACAGATACTGACAACGAAATTCCAAAACTTGACGAGTTGCTACCAACTCCACCTATTTCAGATACCGAAGCACAAAGCTACTATAATCAAATTGTAGCTCAGATGGGTGTAGGGGTTTTTGGAGGAATGCCTTTTGATAAAGTAAAAGATCAACTAAAAAAACGCATGGAACAACAAAAACAAAGCCAACTTATTTCTATCAAAGAACAGGAACTAAAGTCAGCCAAAAGAATTACTTTCCTGGAAAAACCCCCAGTATCACCTGCCATCGATCTTGATGTTTCTCATTTCCCAACTCGTGGCAACAAAACATCCCCAACAACCCTTGTGGAAGTTGCAGATTTTTTATGCCCACATTGCAGAGAATCAAAGGAAATTGTGGACAAACTCGCAAAAGAATTTTCTTCACAAGTACGTTTCGTACACGTGAGCTACCCTCTTGCGCCTGAATCCCTCAGCGGTTCCTTAGCTAGAGGAGCATTTTGTGCAAACAAATTAAACCCAGAAAAGTTTTGGGCCTACAGCGACAAGGCATTTGAAATTCCTTGGTCAAAAAATCAAGCACCCGCAAATCAGCCACCTATGCCGTATTTTGATTCCGTTACCGAAGAGACTGCAACTCAAGTTGGGTATGATGCGCCCTCCTTCAAAAATTGCTTAAACTCTCCAGAAGCCCAAGCCTACATTAAGGAAGTCCAAACTATGTTTAAGGAAGGAAAAGGATTTCAAGGCACCCCCACTTTCTATTTAAATAACCGTCTTATTGTTGCTACACCCGAACAACTTGAATCCACAATCCGTTCTGCTTTGAACGTATCTGATATAAAATAGCCAATTAACCCAATGGAAAGGAACCTTCCATGAAAGCGCCTCTCAAAGTTTTTTTGTTTTGTCTTACTAGCTTATTTGCCATTATATTTGTGGTATTTTATCGCTACCATATTCTCATAAATACGGAAGAAAGCCCCGATCCTGCAAGTGTAGCAACCACGTCTTCACAGGTTGTGACAAGCCAAGAACAAGCGGCAGCACCTGCATCTCCTGCTACCCCTCCTTCCAAAACAGAACCAGGAACTGCTTCAGGAGCCGACCTCATCAACGGAGGCAAGCTTTACGCGGACAAAACCTGCGCCCTATGCCACGGTTCCACTGGAGCTGCTGATACCCCAACTGGTATTGCTATGAAAGCAACAAACTTAATTGAAGGCAAATACAAGCACAATAGTAAAAATATGGAAGCCTCAGCTTACGTGCTTGATGTTATTGAAAATGGTGTGGCAGGGACAGCCATGGTGTCATTTAAAGCACAAATTCCAAACGAAAAAGATAGAAAAGACCTAGCTGCATATGTTGTTAGCTTAACAAAAGGCAGATAAAACAAACCCGAGAACTGGCACGCCTGTCAACACACTCAAATTGCCTGCAATCATCCCATAGTCAGGTGATTGCTATTTATTATAGCTCTTTATGAAAAATAGAATGAAAGAAGCAAAATTTCTTAAATAAGTAATAATATTTTTACTGGTTAATCCCATACTTTTTCTTTAATTTTTGAATTTTTTTCTTATTATCACTCAAATAAGTGTTAAATTGAGCAATAATGTCATCATGATTATACGACGATAAAACAAAATTCTCTTTTACAAACGGCAGTTTTTGATTAAATACAAATTTATTTTGCGAGTCTTGAAATTGTTGCAATTTTTTTAAAACCACTAGAATGTTAGAATAAACTCCCTCTACTTGATGATACCTCAGTCGTTCTACAAGAACGTTAATATCAGAACTTGGAGACAAGTTTATCCCACTATTTGTGTAACCAAATGTTTTAAAGCCAGCAACATATCCAAATGTTTTTCCA
>JAIXXU010000039.1 GCA_027490595.1 Pseudomonadota bacterium | reverse complement strand
TTTTAAGAATATATTTATCACTCATTGGTTCTTTGTAACAAATTATGCTTGCTACAAGTTTATTGTTTTTCTTTGATAGCGTCTCTAAATCTCGGTTTTTATAAAAGTAATCGTTAGAAACTTTTATAGCTCTTTCAATTATAAGTTCACCATAAATTCTTGATTTTTCATTGAATCCATTTTGACTTAGTTCGACTGTTACTGCTGGCTTGCCTAAACTACGAAAGTATTCGTCTGAGCATTGCCCCGCTTTAGAAAAACTAGCGCCATATTTTCTTGTAACGATATGAGAAGCCCCTCCAATAGCTCTTGCCCAGGTGAGGCTTTCTTTGTGAGCAGAGAATATATAAAAAGGAAAGGGTGAAGGAAGATTTGTTTGGTGTAAGTCTAAGAAGAAATCCCCTTGTTCCATAAGTTTCATGATCTCAAGGGCTCTTTGGCGTTCGTAGTAATGTTCCTGGTTTTCAACGTTACCAAAACAGCGATTGAGGTCTTTTTCAATAAATCGAAGTCCTTTCTTAGCGGCTTCTATGTTTCCAAGAAAAAAACTAATAGTTCCTTGATAGGTTAGTCTTTTACTCAGTAGTTTTTCAATGGTAGTTAAAATCGCTGGCAATGAACCTATTTCATTGCCATGAATCATACTTCCAACAATAATATGTTTAGGTGTGTTTCCTAAGTTTAGTGTGACGCAATCGCGAATAGGCCCAGGGTATTTTTTTCCTAAATTGTAAAATATGTCTAAGTGTTTTTTTAGGTCAGACATGGTGAAATGATCCTAGATGAGGTGTTTATGCCAGTGTATATTTATGAGCCTATCCTTGACGTTGAAATCAAACAAGACCGTACTTGTTGTTATTTTGAGACTCTTCAGTCCATCAACGAGGATGCTTTTTCAACTTGTCCTCATTGTGGATATAACGTACGTCGTGTCATTCAAGCAGTGTCGATTTTGCCAAGCTTTGTTATAGCAAACGAAAGTCGCAAAAGTACGCCGACCACCTCTAAGGACTCTCGTATTCAAAAAATTTCTCAAATAACCAAGTCACATATTTGTAGCGCGTATTGTTGTCATCGTTAAGAATACTTTGGGTATGATTGGCCTTACTTAATGAGACCAATCCAGGCTTGTATCAGTTGGCCTAAAGTAAATGAACCAGATACCATTGCGTAAATTACTGAAAATAAAAAAATAGAAGTGGCCATGCACCAAAATAAAATGAGGTGAGAATTTTTTTTTGCTGCTGTAATTAATGATTTTCGACCAACGAGTAAAAATTTTTCCGAGAGCCAAATAGTGCTTTGATGAACTTCTTGTGCAAAAACACAGGTAAACTTTGCTTCTAACCACTGAAAATGATGTTGTCTAGCATTGAAATCTCCATACATCAGAAGGTCAAGTGTACATTTGCTTAAAAGCCAACGGTTTTTTTGTTTTTGAATATTTTTTTTGCACTGGGTAGAAACGTGTTCATTAAATTTTTTAGGAAACAATAAACAAAAGTATGCAAATGGTCCTAAATATCGCCATTTATGCATAAAAGAATCAAACAACGTGAGAAAAAAATCTTCAAATTCTTTAGAGTTTGGCTTAATCTCTTGTACAAGAGCTGATTTAAAAAAGATTACAGATATTGGATCTAGCAAATCAAGTTTTTCTTGAATTGTGCAAAGGCTCTCAAATCTATTGTCTGAAGAAGACTGGGAAAAGGTCATAATTATAGTAATTCAAACTCACTGAAGCTTTCGCCATTGTTTAATTCTGGGAGATATTCAATATCATTTTTTGGAAGTACAATTTGTTTTTCGGTTCCTCTTGTAAATGCTAGAAAACGTGAACATGTTTTGTGGCATTCACCATGGAAAGGAACATGAGTACAACCAGCTCCATTTGCGCTGCGTAGTCCACAGACATCGCTAAGAACAAATTTGCCTTCACCATCTACAATACCTTGTTTGACGTGATACGGGCAACGTGAATTTTTCATCATTTTATCCTTCTCTGAAGCAAATCTAACAGAGGAATTTTTTATTTCTTTTGTATTTGAGTCATCTGTTGGGCAGTAAATCATGATTTATTTTTTGAGTCAACTCAACGTAACAAAAAAGATAGGACGGGTTTTCCTAACAGTGTCAATTTTGAATTAATTGGAAACTTATTGAACACTTTTTGAATAGTTTCCAAGCGGCTCTAAAAATCCAAATTTATTTATGATTAAAACTAAAAAGCGGCAATTTTTTTTAAAAGGAGATAGCTATGTCGTTTTTCAACTGTGGTTCGTCTTTAATGCGCAAAACAGAACTTTGGTTTTTACAAACTCATTTAACAATTGGAGAGCTTCGTTTTGTTTTTGAAAGATGGGTAGAGTTTTACCGAAAAAATTTTTCAGCGACGAAAATTATTGAATCTGTTGTGAGATCTCGAACCCGACAGATTGATTTGTGTACAAAGTTTGAAAATATGAAATCCACTGACTCTTTTGATACCGGAACGCTGTTGAGTGTGTTTGAGGTCGCTTTGCTGACGAAAAAAAGATACTCACAGGGTTTTCCTTTAGCACTTCATTTTTGGGGAAACCC
>JAIXXU010000288.1 GCA_027490595.1 Pseudomonadota bacterium | reverse complement strand
CTGTGCGTGAAGTTGATGGTTTAGCTCTCAGTAGCCGGAACTCCTATTTGACTCCTGCAATGCGAGCGATCGCGAAAACTATTCCGAAAGCTTTGTATGCGTGTTTAGAGTGCTTTCAAGCTGGAGAGCGTGATTGTCAACTCATTTTAAATCGTGCGCAAAGAATACTTTCAGAGGTAGGCCTTGAGCCACAGTATTTAGAATTAAGAAGTATGGACAATTTGGCCAAAGAACTTACAGGCGCATTACAAGAACCTGCTGTGCTTGCTATTGCACTAATTCTTACTGAGGGTAAAACATCTGTGAGATTAATTGATAATTTAATTATGAGTGAACAGCAAGAGCATATTCAGTTTCAATTCAAGCTATAGGCATTAAAATGTACAAGTTTTTAGGTTTACGGTTTTACCGTTGGGCGTGGCTTCTTTCTCCTCTTTCTTTTTTATTTAGGATAAGGATTTACCCAGAAGTTAATGTAGAACAGTATTTTCAAAACTATCCCGATAAAACGTTTATTTATGTTTTGCCTCGCATGTCTATTTTAGACATCATGGTTATGAATAAAGCTTTAAAGAAGCTAAAAAAAACTCCTGTAAAAGAAAAAGCGACTCCTAACGGTTTTTTGCGGTCAGCGCTTTTAGTTCTCAAGGGAAGTCGTTTTTCATTATTTTCACAAGAAAAAAATACAGACTTTGAATTTGATTTAAATGGTATTTGTACACAAGATAAAAGGGTTAAAAGTCATAAACTGGTATTGATGCCTATTAGTATTTTTTGGAGCCGAGCTGCCGAAAGAGATGAACAAGGATTTTTGTTTCGCTCTCTTTTTCCGGATGACGGAACAGGAAATGGTTTACAAAAACTTTGGATGTTATTTCTTCACCGAGGAGAAGTGAATGTCTGTGTCAGTAAAGGTCTTGTACTTGAGCCACCTGCTCTCGATAATTGTCATGATTACGCGTTGCGAATAAAGCGTTTAATTAGTATTGAATTTGCCAAAGAAAGAACGGCAGCCTTCGGTCCTACTTTGTATGAAAAAGAAAAAATTACACAGTGGATTCTGTCTACGGAAGCATCAAAAAATTTAATCAAAAATAGTGACAATCCTCTTAAAATTAAAAAGCAAATAGTTTCATACATAAATGAAATGAGTGCTAATTATAACTACTTGACTGTGAGGGCAGGGGAAAAACTTCTTGATCTTTTGTGGAATAAAGTGTTTTCCGGCGTTCGTATTCGGAACTTTGAAAACATTGAAAGATATGCGAAAGATGGACAAATAATTTGGATGCCAAGCCATCGAAGCTATTTTGATTTTCTATTGCTTTCTTACGTTTTATTTAGAAAAGGTCTTGTGACTCCCCATGTTGCTGCTGGTATTAATTTAAATTTTTGGCCAATAGGTTCTATTCTGAGGCAGGGTGGCGCTTTCTTTTTGCGCCGCAGTTTTTCTGGAAATAGAGTTTATGCGCATACCTTTGCGGAATATGTGAATTTTTTATTACAAAACAGTTTCCCTATAGAATTTTTTCCAGAAGGTGGTCGTAGTCGGATTGGCAAGTTGCTGCCTCCAAAACTAGGCATGCTGAGTATTTGTACACAGAGTATTATTAGTAGAAAAGCAGAGAATACCTACTTTATTCCCGTTTATTTTGGCTATGATAAAGTGATGGAAGATGAATCCTACGCCAGAGAGTTGAAGGGCAGAAAAAAACAAACTGAAAATGCTTGGCAATTTTTGAATGGCATCCGCAAGGTATTCAACAATTATGGAAGCGTTGATGTTTCTTTCGGTGAGCCCTTGCGGTTTGGTGATATTTGGTTTGACTATTTTCAAAAGTTAAAACGAGAAAATCCTGGTGTTGAACATGTGGAAAATCTTTTTCCAGCGCTCTTAAAAGACTTCAAAACAAGTGACGATGGGCGGGATCCAAGAGTTAATGGTTTTGTGAAGTACTTGGGGCAACGTATCAATCAAAGAATCAATGGAGCTGCAACGGCCTCTACAACCGCAATATTATGCACCTCATTGCTAGCTCATTTTCAAGAACCAATTTCTTCGCTTGAGCTTAAGAAACAATGTTTACTTTTGCACTATTTAGCCAATGAGTTTGGTCTTGCTGTGAATTGGCATGTTTCAACTAATTATGAGGCGTTAGAGCTAAAAGATCATTTGATAACTGGTTTAGATGAAGAGCCGACCAAAGAAATGATCTTGCCAGAAACGCTTGAAAGTATTGCGGAGCAGTACTTTCGCATGGGCGAAAAATGGAATTTTATGTCAAGAACAACTTCTACCACGGGTATTTCTCAAGTTTCTTATTCTAAAAGTGTTCAAAATGAGTTTAGTCTTTGGTGGTATCGAGGTACGAGTTTTCATATTTTTGCTGCATTTGGATTTCTTGCTTTTTTACTTCGTAAAGCTGATTTTTCAGTACCTTTATCAATGTCTGCTATTACGTCTCAAATGGTTTTATTGCGACAACTTTGGCGTGAAGAATTATTTTGGGATAGTAACACTCCCAGCGCAGTTATTGTGTCAGGATGTTTGAAGATTTTTTCTTCACTAGGCTTTGTGCGCATTGACGGTGATTCTGTTTATGTGATTGCAAAGGGCTATAAACACGATGTTTTATCTTTTTTAGTACGTGTAGTGTCACCAGAACGAGATATGTACGGCATTCAGCTTGCTGTAGCTATGGATCTTTGGCAAAAAAAAGGTTGGTTTTCTAAAGATGAAATTTTGGCGCAAAGCGTTCAATGGCAGGGTCGTGCGTATTCTCGAAAAATTGCAAAGCAATCTGCGTTTTTTGCAAAAGTATTTGGAGCTCGAGTTTTTGATGCGTTTTACAGACATAAAGTTTTTGTTTTAGGAGAAAATTATCGTTTTACTTTAGATACAACTCAAGTCAATTCATTCCTGGATTTTTTAAAGGTAAGCGAATTTGCTGCGCTAAGTGAAGGTTAGTGCGTTCTCTTTTTTGTTTCATTTACGATGAGCAATAACATGGGCATGACGGAAACTTAGTAATGTGTTGGTGTAAAAAAGGCAACCAAAGGTTTTTCTATCTCCTCTTTTAAAATTAGTTCAATTTTTGGGGCTCCTGCAGCAATAAAACCACTTTCTCCCCCTGAAGCTTCGAGTACGTTGTTTCCGGATCGTAAGACAGCTTTTCCTCTCACAACTGTCCACAAAGAAAAAACGCCGTCTACAAGTGGTGAAAATGTTTGAGATCCTGGTTTATCAAAGATCTGGCAGGCAAATGGGTTGTTTTTAGTTCCTAGAAATTTGTTGCCATGAACTAAGGGGGTGACAAGATGTTGGGTTAAATCTTTCCCGCGGGGGAGAGTCCAGTCAATAGAGGGAAGAGCTTGTGTCACATGGGTCTCTCTTGGCTTGCCTGCGCTACACAGTTCTCCATTAATATTATATAGCCTTCCCCAGTCGCTGACTCGCCATGTTTTTCCACTTTTTCCAGGCATGCTGTCTTGCGGCTCTGCAAGAAGGACTCCTGGCCCTACGGCATGCACACACCCCGGTGGAACTGAGATGTAATCTAAAGCTTTGGGCTCGTACTTGTGCAAGCACTTTTCAGGGTTTCCACTCAAAAGACAATGCGTGATTTCTTCTTTAGTTAAATTTTCTTGAAATCCAAGATATACAAAGGCCCCTGGTTCTGTATGAAGTACAAGCCAGGCTTCTGGTTTCCCGCATTCTTGCTCGGAAAGTCCTGGATGATTGTGGTGTGGGTGAAGTTGAACAGATAAGACGTCATCCGCTTCAAGTAGTTTT
>JAIXXU010000197.1 GCA_027490595.1 Pseudomonadota bacterium | reverse complement strand
GCAGTTTTACCTGTTTGACGATCACCAATAATAAGCTCTCGCTGTCCTCTACCAATGGGAATCATGGAATCGATAGATTTTATGCCTGTTTGCAAAGGTTCATGTACACTTTTTCGTGCCATAATTCCCGGAGCCTTGATTTCAACCGATGAAAACTCATTGGAATGAATATCACCAAGACCATCGATAGGTTCTCCTAGGGCATTGACAACACGACCTAAAAGAGCCTCACCTACCCGAACGCTATTGACTTTTCCAGTTCGCTTAACTTGCATACCTTCATGTACTGTTTCAGCTGAACCAAAAACAGCTACACCAACGTTGTCTTCTTCTAAATTTAAAACAAGACCCTTAACGCCGTTTTGAAACTCAACAAGTTCGCTGACCAAAGCGTTTTCTAAGCCATATACACGTGCTATTCCGTCTGAAAAAGAAACCACCGTACCAACTTCAGAAACTTCGGTTTTAGCTCCAAAAGACTCAATTTTTTCTCTGAGTAATTGACTAATTTCATCAACTCTTATGTGCTGCATGTAAGAAACTCCTTGGGAAACTAAATTAATGAAGAGAATTTTTAAGGTTATTGACTCTGGCCTTTAAGCTGGCATCAATCTGAGTATTACCAATACGAACAACAAATCCACTCATCAATGAGGGATCATGGGAAACATTAAGGACAGTTTTTTTACCAGTTACCTTTGATAAAGCTTGTTCAAATTCTTTGACACTGTCAGTTTGCATATCATGAGCACTCACAAGGGAGGCTCTGAGCAGCCCCCGTTTAGCATCTGACTTTTCAAGAAAATACTGCAAAATTCTGTCTAAATAAGAAATCCTTTGATTTTCCAAAAGAATCTGAAAAAAGAAGGTCAGTTCCTTAGGCAATTTGACATGAGTTTTCTCAAAAGAAGAAAAGACAATATCAAGAAGATCCTGTTTTTCAGTCTTGCTCAAAGTGTGAGATGTCAGATTTTGTAAAACAAACTTTGTGAATAAAGGTCTCAGATGAGTAAGAGACTGAGCAATTTCGTCCAGTTTGAGGTGTGGGGATCTCGATACTGTTTCAAAAAGAGCTGTACCATATCTACGGGCAATTACCCCTGCAAGCTGTTTCATAATTTATCCCAATTTTAACCTTTGAATGCTTTCTAAAGCTTCCATTTTAAGTTTCTGGTCGTACTGTTGAGCCTGCCCGGAAGACTTAAGAAAGACTTCTAACTCAAGAGCCGCCATAGACAAGAGTTCAGACTTGATTTGATTCTGGCTTGATTTAATGAGTTCATTAGCCACTCGCTGAGCATCCTTAAAAATAATATCAGCGTTGTTTCTTGCCTCGAGAAGTATTTTTTCTTGCTCCAATTTGGAATCATTCAAAAATTTTTGCTTTAATTCACTCAATTCCAGCTCTAAACCATTCACTTTGGATTTGTAGTCGTTGAGTTTTTTTTCAGCAAGTAAAATAGCCTGATGAGCTTCAGACAATTTCGCACGATAGCTTTGCCGACGAGAATCAAGAAGGGATGTAATGGGCTTTTTGCCAAAATACACAAGACAAACTGCAAAAATTAAAAATTGAAAATAAGGCCAAAAAACACTGTCCATAAACGACGGAATAAGGACAAAATCTTGAGATAGCGCTAACAAATTCTTATGCAAAAACAAAGAATAGCTCGCAGCTGACATGAAGAAAACAAAAGAAAGCTTCGAAACCATGAAAGCCACGATATCTTTAACCTTAACTTGGAGCTCTTGCTTGGCAATTGCCAACTCTTGATCAACCTTATGGCGAACTTTATCAATATGCTCGTGAGCTTTTTCTTGACTCTCAATAATAATTTGTCTGCCAGTATCAATGGCTGACTGAATTTCTTTGTTTTTGAGTTCTCTGAACTCAAGCAAAGATTCTTTAACGCGAGAGTGGTACTGTTCTTCAAACTCTTTTGCTTTGGATTCTTTTAGCTTGGCGGCTTCAACGTTTCCTTCTGTACGCTTGTTTCTTTCTTCGTGAAGCAAGAGTAGAGGCTTAACGATAAGGCGGTAGGTTAAATACAAACCAACCATAAAAACAACCAATTGTAGACCAAATCGCAAGAGCCCTTGGGTGTCTTCAAAAGGATAAATGCTGATGGAACCTGACATCGAAAAGAATCCTCTTAGGCGAATAGAAAATATGATGTTTAAATAAGAGAAGGCCATTTATGGACCAGGCATGTTCTTACTTTGAAGTCATTTATTCTGCAAGTAGAGCTTCAAGAATTTTTACGAATACGCGCAGTTCAAGATGTTACTTCCTCTACCTGACCGGCAAAAAACCGAATTATGCCGAGCTCCTCAGCTCTCCGGAGATGTTCTGTAATCGTAGTTCTAGAGACCCCCAAAAGCCGGCTTGCCCGGGAAACAGAAACACCATTTTGGAAAGTCATATAGTAAGTCAGAGCTGCTTTTACAAAGTTATGTGGATCTTTTACATTTACCACAACATGACTTAAAAATTTTTGTGCACACAAATTAATGGGTATGGGTATCTTAATTTTTTTGCTCTGCTCTCTTTCAAGCTCATCAAGATAGTCACTGATTTTGGGCGAATCAGCACAAAAACCTCCATAGTATGCAATTTTGACGACTGCATCCATAAACACTGTAAACCCTTTTTGATTCAAGAGTACTTTTAAGCGATTTAAAACCTTTGAATCAAAAGCATCCAAATAAATTTCCATATTGAGATATTTTAAAAGATCGCTCGTCATTCTTGCCACGGCGGTAAGCTGGGTGCTGACTCCACTGAGCTCATACTTTATCAAGGCGAATCCACCTGGCGGCTCTTCTGTTCCAAAAACAACCAGCCCACCCTTGTTCTTTGTTTTAATTTTTTGATTTTGATTTTTGCATGACTTTTTAAGATAAGAAAAAGTGCTCTCGATGTTTTCATCTTGACACCGCTTTGCAACTTGCTTTTTAAGGAGTTTTAGGATCTCCTTTTCCTCACCCTTCACATATACACTAAATCTTTCTCTCAGAATAGCTAAGATGTTCTCAGCTTCTTTCTGCAAATAAGAAAAGGAAATAACTTCAAGCATCTCAAATTTTTTATCCAAATGATTCATGGCAGACCTCAAATAAATTTTCAACTCACAAAAGAGCTCTTTTTAGAGTTTTGCATCGATATGAAGTAAAACAGATTTAAAGTTTTTTTCCCACAGACAAATGTTCCACGTGGAACATTTTGTAGGCACCTGTTATGAATAGTCTTTTTTTTATTTTTGTTATTTTCACGGATATTTTTTGTTTTTTAAAAAAGACTGTTTGAGACAAAAGGTTCTGTAAACCTAGTTGTCACAACTGAAGTTATTGCATACACTTCGTGCCGGAAAAGGGAGTGAAGCGCATATGATAACCTTCGATCAAGAAAAACCAAAGACTCTGGAACAAAAAGAAAATCAAATTAAGTATATTCCCATTGAAAAACTTAGCCCAATGTCAGACCAGCCTCGGAAAGATTTTGATAGTGTTACCCTTGGAGAACTTTGCCAAAGTATAAAGACTTATGGAATTTTACAACCCATCTTAGTAAGCGGAACTGACTTAAACAACCTCACTATTATTGCAGGAGAACGTAGGTGGCGCGCCGCTAAGCTTGCTGGACTGACAAAAATCCCCTGTATCCTTAAAAGAGAGACTGAGCATTCGAATCTTGAACTTGCATTGATTGAAAACATACAAAGAGAAGATCTTTCACCTCTTGACGAAGCAGAAAGCCTGGCTAATTTGATTGAAGATTATGGCTATACCCAGGAAGTACTTTCCAATAAACTTGGTCGAAATCGAGCTTCTATTTCCAACTCTTTACGACTTTTGACGCTACCAGAGCCAATTAAAAAATCTTTGACTGACAAGTTAATTACCGCAGGCCATGCAAAGGCTCTTTGTGCCCTTGATGGCGAAAAGAACCAATTACGAATTCATAATATTGTCCTTGCTAAAAAACTTTCAGTTCGTCAAACAGAGAGTATTATTCGAAATATTAATCATGAAAAAGAACCAAAACGTCTTGGTGATCGAATTTCGCCGGACCTTCGCTATATTTGTGATCAATTCAAAGGCCATTTGGGTACAAAAGTAAAAATAATTGGCGATACTCAAAAGGGAAAGATAGAAATTAGTTATTACACAATGGACGATTTGGAACGCATTTCAGATATGGTTCTTGGTAGCTTTGGACTAGAAAAGAATTCAGACCAATAAATAAAAACTCATTTAGAATCAGTGCTTACCAATGAAGGCCGAAAATAAAAGAGAGACTTTAAAGTAAATTTGCTGCAAGAGTCGCCAATGCAGAGCGTTCTCCGTTCAACAATGTCACATGTCCGGAAAGACCCTCTTTTCTCATTCTCTCAACAACATAAGTTAGTCCATTTGATCCGGCATCAAGATATGGGTTGTCAATTTGGTAAGGATCCCCTGTAAGAACGATTTTTGTATTTTCACCAGCTCTAGTCAAAATTGTTTTAATTTCATGTGGTGTTAAATTTTGCGCTTCATCTACAATAAAATATTGATTTGGTATGGAACGACCACGAATATAAGTCAAAGGTTCAACTTCCAAAATACCTTGGCTAATAAGTTCATGATAACTTTGAGAGAGTTTCTTTTGCCGTCCACTTCCTGAACCACCAAGCAATAATTCCAGATTATCAAAAATAGGCTGCATCCAAGGATTTAGTTTTTCCTCAAGAGTTCCTGGCAAATAACCCACATCCCTACCTAATGGAAATACAGGTCGACTCACTAATAACTTTTGATATTTTGCCTGATCGGTGGTCAGCTCTAAACCAGCTGCAATAGCAAGCAATGTTTTACCTGTACCGGCAGACCCTACAAGCGTGACAAGCTTAATATTATCGTCAAGTAACATATCCAATGCAAAATGCTGTTCTAAATTTCTAGGATATATGCCCCATACAAGCTCTTTTCCACCTAAAGATAGAGTTTTTAAGCTATTTGATGGTTTATCATAGCGGCCATAAGCAAAATTAAAATCATCTTTTTTGTCTTTAAGAATCACATATTGATTAGATTCGAGAGTATGCTCAGAAAGAAAGTCAAGGGAGAGTAAGCCTGAAGAGGTGTACTTTGTGACAACATCTCCATCAACTTCAAACTCAGCTTTTCCAGTATAAAGCTCTTCAATATTGACTTTATCAGCAAGAAAATCGTCAACATCGATTCCTAGTGCATCCCCTTTGATACGAAGATTTGAATCTTTAGTAATTAAAGTAACCGATAAAGCAGAATCGCGCTTTTTAAGAAGAAGTGCTACGCTAAGTATTAGGTTGTCAGGTTTTCTTTCAAAATGTGCAGGTAACATAGCCATATCTGACTCTAAGATAACAAATATCTTTCCTGAATCTGGATGATTATCAAAAATGGGGATTCCTGCATTCAAAGAGCCACGAGCCCTAAGATCATCCAAGATTCTGGAAAAATGACGCGCATTTCGTCCAGTGTCACTAAGACCTTTTTTGAAAGTATCTAATTCCTCAATGACAGAGATCGGAATATAAATATCATTGTCTTCAAAGGAAAAAATGGCATTTGGATTTGCTAAAATAACATTGGTATCTAGAACAAAATTCTTTTTCAATGTGATCCCCTTAAGTTTAAGTAACTGATTCTTAGTACTATCTTAACCTGATTAGGTTTAGGTACAAAGCAACGCGCAGAAAAAAGGAAGCTGCTTCTATAAATTATTGATATTTGTCCAAAAAATTTGACCCTGTTCAAACGATCCTAGGCAAAATAGTCAGCGCTCTTAAGATGTTTATAAAAAGTTAGGAGATTTTCTATGACGCAAAATGCCACTGACGAGTTGATCAACTATTTGGTGAATGAGTTTAAAAGTCAATTTTATGATCAAAACAACATTTTATCATTTTATGAGTACTTGGCTTTATTTTCTAACGATCCAATAAAACTAATGAGAAATTCTGCGCAATATATGATCAGTATGATTCTATTTTTTGGAATTGAAATAGATAAGGACGGCTCAAAGAATTTCCTTCTTTTTGAGAAAGCTAGAACAAAAGATAAACCTCCTATTGTAGGACAACAAAAAGTTCATCAAAATATCTATAAAATACTTGAGCAATTTGTTCGACAAGGAAAAATCGACAAACTTATTCTTTTACATGGCCCTAACGGTTCTAGTAAATCTTCAACAGCAGAAATTATTGCTCGTGGGTTAGAAGATTATTCAAAAACAGAAGAGGGAGCTATCTATAAATTCAACTGGATTTTTCCTAATGACAGAATTGGTTTTGAAGGGCTAAGTGAGGAAAAAAATAAAAAAATTGGATTCACGGATCAAAAAAATGACTCAAGTATTACAGGCTCGTTTGCACACCTTAAGGAAGAAGATGTTCTTTGCAGAATAGAAAGTGACATGAAAGAAAATCCTCTATTTCTTATTCCCAAAAACTCTAGGGAAAAATTTCTACTAAATATATTCAAAAATAAAGATTCGAAGATAGAAATACCCAATCATATTGAAAGAGGGTCATTAAGTACAAAAAATAAAAAAATATTTGATCAGCTTATTATTGCCTATAAGGGTGATGTAAAAAAAGTTTTTAATCACATACAAGTAGAAAGATTTTATTACAGTAAAAACTATAGATCTGGAATAGCAATCGTTGAACCTCAATTATCGATTGACGCCTACGACAAACAAATAAATTACGAAAAAAACATTAAGAATATTCCTCCAATTTTACAAAATATCAGACTATTTGAATTTCAAGGAGAACTAATTGATGCCAACAGAGGTTTTATTGAATATTCAGACCTTCTCAAAAGACCTCTTGATGCTTATAAATATTTGCTAACAACGATTGAAAACATGAACATTCATTTAAACAGTGGTATTCTTGAATTAGATCTCATTATGACAGCTAGTACTAATGAAAAACACCTTGATGCATTTAAGATCTCACCAGACTGGGCTTCTTTCAAAGGACGCTTTGAATTAATTCGTGTTCCTTACTTGTTAAAATGGAAAGAAGAAAAAAAAATATATGAAGAAGACGTAAAAATTATAGAAAAAATAAAAAGCATGGGACCTCACTCATTAGACCTTCTTTGTATATGGGCTATTTTAACAAGATTAATAAAACCAGACCAAGACAAGTATCATGCAATATTTAAACCGTTGTTGACAAAATTAGACCCTTTTCAAAAACTAAAACTATATGATCATGAGGAATTAGACGAAGTTTTTTCTAAAAAAGAAGAGACTATGCTAAAAAAACATTTAAATTTCATAAAAGAAGAAGGACAAAATTCAATACTCTATGAAGGAAGATTTGGTGTAAGCCCACGTGAGCTCAAAATGATTTTATATTTTGCCTCTCAAAATGATTCCTTTGATAGTTTATCAGCATTATGTATATTTGAAGAATTGGAAAAATTTATTCTTGATACTACTCTATATGAATTCTTGCAATTTGAAATTCATGATAAGTATCATGATACAAAAGAATTCATAAGGTATATAAAATTAAAATATAAAGAACTATTTCACAAAGATTTACTTTCTTCACTAAATTTTTATGATGAAAAACAATATGTTTCAGCACTAGAAAATTACTTAAAACATGTCATTGCTTTTCTTCATAGAGAAAACATAATAAATGAATTGACGGGAAAAAGAGAAATACCTAATGAACTTATTATGGAAGAAATCGAAAAACTTATTAGCAAGGATGACAACAAAAAAAAATTTAGAGAGAATATACTAGCAAAAATCGCATCCTGGAGAGTAGAAAACCCTGGAGAACAAATTTCAATTAAAAAAATTTTTAAAGAGGAATTAGAGTTAATATCAAGAAAAACATACAAGAAGAAAGAGAAAGAAATACAAGAAATAAAGCAGGGAATGATTATGTATAACTGTAACGATTACAAAAAATTAGACATAAACATATTAGAAAAATGTGAAACAACATTTAATAATTTATGGGAGAAGCATGGTTATACAAGACTGAATGCACAAAAAACTTTGATATTCTTAGATGTAACTGTATGAAATTTATTCAACTGTAACACTTTTTGCTAAATTTCGTGGCTGATCCACATCACAACCTTTATTCAATGCAGTCCAGTATGCCAATAAATGAAGAACTGCTGACGTCAAAAAGGGCAAAATAATTTCTTCACAAGGAGAAATTCCAATAAAGTGTTCAGAAATAGATTCAAGATCTTTATCTCCTTCAAAACCAATGGCAATTATTTTTCCACCCCTAGACTTAATTTCATGAATATTACTGTATACTTTTTCATAATAAGCATCTTTTGGAGCGATACAAATTACATAAAGATTTTCGTCAATGAGAGCAATTGGACCATGCTTTAATTCACCTGCTGCAAAACCCTCTGCATGTATGTATGACAACTCTTTAAGTTTTAAAGCTCCCTCCATCGCAATCGGCCATTGTGGGCCCCGACCTATAAATAGAACACTTTTTTCTGCAACCAATTTTTGAGAAATCTGATTTATTTTGTCGCTCTCTTTTAAAGTTTTTTCTATGTAGCTTGAAACTTTAAGTAAATTGTCAATATTACAGGAAAGAGTTTCCTTTGAAATGGTCTTACGTTTTTCCGCAAAGCCCAATGCCAAAAGTAAGAGTGAAACAACTTGAGCACTAAAAGCCTTGGTGCTAGCCACTCCCACTTCTGGGCCTGCATGCATGATGCTCTCATCATCACAAATTCTTCCTATGGAAGATCCACGTACATTAACTAGAGCAATAGTTTGAGCATTGTTTTCTTTTGCAACTTTTATAGCCTGCAACGTGTCTATTGTTTCGCCACTTTGTGAAACAGCAATTACTAGTGTTTTGTTATTGGATGTTGAGTAACGGTAACGATATTCGCTGGCAAGCTCAACTTCGACTGTTAAACAGCAAAACTTTTCAAGATAAAACTTTGCCAACAAACCCGCATAAAAACTAGTTCCACAAGCTATTATTTGTATTTTTTCAAACAATAATACATTAGTATTTTTTATACCTAATTCTTCCAAAAAAACATGGTAATCAATAGGATCAATTCGACTATTTAAAGATTGCGCAACAGCTTCTGGCTGTTCAAATATTTCTTTTAGCATAAAATGTGAAAAGCCATTTTTTTCAAGCATTTGAGCAGACCAATCAACACTCAAAATGTTTTTTTCAATTTTATTGCCTTGAAAATCAAAAATTTCGTAGGAATCTTGTTTTAAAATTGCTAATTCATAGTCATCTAAAACAATCATTTTTTTCGTATGATCAATTAAAGCCGTCATGCCAGAGGCAATGTAATTTTCATTCTCACCAAGACCAATAATAATGGGAGAAGCATATTTAGCAGTGAATAAAACATCAGGAATGAGAGAAGAGATGATTCCAAATGCAAACGTACCTTTAATTGTCTTAACCACATTTAAAATAGCATTTTTCATTGCCAAAATATTATTATGTGATGTGTTTTTTTGTTCCAAAGAAAACTCATAATGCAGCAAATGAGCAGCTACTTCTGTATCGGTATCACTTAAAAAAACATACTTCTTTTCTTGCAAAAAATTTTTAATTTCTCTGTAATTTTCAATAATGCCATTATGCAAAAGAGCAATATGCCCAGACACATGGGGGTGTGCATTATCTTCGGTGGGTCTTCCATGTGTAGCCCACCTGGTGTGGCCAATACCAATGTTGGCACGAGACGGTAGATGCTGCAATTTTTCATGAAGGTTGATAAGTTTACCTTCAGCTCTTTGCACATGAATTTTACCATCAAAAACCATGGCGATGCCTGTAGAATCATAGCCACGGTACTCGAGGCGTTTCAAACCGAGAAAAAAGAACTCCGGAGAGGCCCCTTTACCCACATAGCCAATGACACCACACATAAATATCCTTAAAATACTTTTTCAAGTTCTTGAAGTTGTTCTTGCGTATTAATACCCTTAAATTGATTCTCATCTCTTTCAATAATACAGTCAACTTGAAAACCTTTTAATTTTGCAAGCCGACTAAGGTCTGTTAAATAATATTCTTGAGATGAATTCTTATTATCAATTTTTGGCAAAAGATTCTTCATTACAAGGTAAGAGCAACAAAGTATTCCTGAATTACAAATTTTAATAGCCTTTTCTTCAGAGGTACAATCTTTTTCTTCTTGAATTCTTTCAAATTGACCAAAATTATTAGTAATTATTCGTCCATATCCAAATGAGTTTTGAGCTTCAAATGCTATAAACGTTAAATGATTTTTGCGAGAATTATGTGTTTCAATCAAACGATTAAACGTCTCTGACTTAACGCCAGGGCAATCACCGTAAGCAACAAGGATGTCTAAATTACTTGGATTTTTCATTGCTAAGTTTTTTTCGACTTCCTGAAGACCCACGAGCACTGCGTGAGCTGTTCCAAGAGGTTTTTCTTGAAAGGCTTTCTTGAATACCGTTGTGTTAGACTGACCACAATTTTTGTCGATAATATTTAGAAGCTCATGTTGCGAAGAGGATATAACAGAGTAAATTTCTGATATGCTAGCTTTTTGTAAAGAATCAAAAACCCACTCTAAAAGACTTTTCTTTTTAAGAAGGTGTGCAGCTTTGGGTAGATTTGACTTCATCCGTTTCCCTTGTCCTGCTGCAAGAACAATGGCTAAAACCTTAGGAGCAGATTCAAATCGACCAGAGTGATGAGAATCTGCCTTCATAAAAACTTTGGATTCTGTTTTTTTATCGTTTATCATAAAACAAAAAGTATAACAAAAGAGAGTCTCTAAGTGTTACTTGCCAAGGATGATAAAAGAAATAATAAGACCCAAGATTGCTTGAAACTCAATCAAAGCCATAGCGAGAAGAAACATTGTAAACACTTTATTGTATACTTGTGGATTTCTACCAATGCTTTCTATAGCACCTTTTGCTGCATGACCTTGACCTTGACCTGCTCCAACAACAGCAAGACCAATGGCAAGACCTGCACCAATCAATTTTAGACCCATACCAGTACTCATACCATTTGCTGAGGTTTCCTCAGCTAAGGCAGGTAACGCAAACATAACAGAGGATAGAAAAAGACCTGCGCGTGTCATAAGTTTTTTCATAAAAAAATCTCCTTACAAATGAAACTCTTGTTAATGATGTTCTTCTTTAGAATCTAGAGCTAATTTAATATACACAGCACTGAGCGTCATAAAGATAAATGCTTGAACTACAGCGACAAATGTACCAAAACCAAGAAAAATGGCTGGAATCGGTAAAAATGGAGCTGAGATGCTTTTCATCAGTCCAGAAAAGATAGAGAAGACGAAATGGTCTCCAAATATATTTCCAAAAATCCGAAGAGACAAGGAAACAGGTCTTGCTAATAAACTAACAAGCTCTATAAAAAACATAAGTGGAGCTATCCAAATTACAGGACCAGCTAAATGCTTTACATAGCTAAACCCTGACTCTTTAAACCCATAATAGTTAAAATAAACAAAAATGAGAATAGCTGCTGCAAAAGTAAAGTTCATTGATGCTGTCGCTGGCTCAAAACCAGGTAAAACACCAGATATATTTATAAATACTAGAAAAAAGAAGGTGCTTCCAAGAACAGGAAGGAACCTCAGCCACTGTTTTTCACCAATGGTGGATTCCAGCGTGCTTTGAACAATTGACCAGCACAATTCAAGGAAAGCGAGAACACCAAAACGTTTGGGAGGCATCAGCTGCTCGTCAGACATCAAAGAAGGATTCAATTTAGAAAGGCCTGTCATATAGCCAGTCATCACGACCAATATAACAATAAAAGTAGATGACACTAGTGGAGACCAAAATTCAGCTGTCTTTAATGCTTCCTCATAAGTCCAGGAAGGATTAAATGCTGTCAAGGTTTTAACCGTTAGAACATTATACCAATTTACTATTTCAACAGAAAAGGAAGCCATTTTTCTCACCATAAAGTTTAATCAGGGAGTTTACCCCCGCAAAACAGACTACAGCCACTTAACCTATTGGCAAGTCAGTTGCAAGAGGTTACTCCTCCTACTTTTTATCAAACCCGTAAAAAAATAGGCACGAAGCTCCAAAAACTGAACCAATCAAAACTC
>JAIXXU010000234.1 GCA_027490595.1 Pseudomonadota bacterium | reverse complement strand
GATTCTTCTTTTTGGCTTCTATATAGGGGCCGAAAATTATTATATCAAAAAAAACCTTCAAGAATCTGCACATCCCCCTTCACAAATTCAGGCGAATACCCAAACTGTTGTCACAACTGCTGGTTCTGATAAGCCGAACCAAACCTCACAGCCTGACAGCCCAACGCAGGCGTCTATTTCACCAAGCAATGACCTCGAGACTTTTGGAGAACTGGTGAACCAAGAGAATGCATTTGTCAGCGTTCCTTATGCCACTTTCCATTTTACAAAGACTGGAGGCTGTATTGGCGACAACTTTTTAACTCAAGAAAAGCAAGCCTATAATAACCCACAACCCGTATCTGTCATCGAAAATTACCAGATTTGCAAAGCATTTGGCGTAAAGGTTGGCGATACAGATATGCGATCTAGCCCCTCAACACTTTGGAAAAAATCTGAAAACAACGTGGTTGTAGTCCAAAAAACTGAAAAATTTGAAGTGATAAAAAAATTCGTTTTTTCTCAAGTTAACTATATCGGCCATATTGAAATTTCGGTTAAAAACCTAACAGATAAATCCTTAGAACTTCCACTTTCCATGGAAATTGGTGCCACCTCGGATAATAAAAATGCAGGTGGTTTATTCTCATCGTTACCTGCAGAATACCATGGTGCAGCAATTATGTTAGCTGATGGCTCTGTGAAACGGGAATTAACTCCATTTGAAAGTTCCCCAGAAAGAAAAATTATTCTAGAAGAAAATCAAATTTATCCTCAATGGATTAACGTAGAATCCCTCTATTGGATGAATGCCTTGGTTCCTCAATTCCATACCCCCCTGTCTTTTACTGTGGTGAGAACAGGATTTAACCTAAAAAAAGACACTCTTTCTGCTATCGATCAAACGGTTTATGAAGCTTGGATGAGCCAAAATTTATCTATAGCTCCAGGACAGACACAATCGTTTTCCTATAAAATGTACTTTGGTCCGAAAGATGAAAAGGTATTGAATAGCTTTAAAGGCGACAAGCTTGACGAATCTATCGACTACGGTTTTTTTAAGATCATCGCACGCCCATTATACTATGTGCTTTCCTTTGTCCAAGGAATCGTGAAAAATTGGGGTATTGCCATTATTGTTCTGACAATTCTTATCAATATTGTTCTTTTGCCACTGCAAATTAAGGGTTATTCATCGGCTCAAAAAATGCAGGTCATTCAGCCTAAAATCAAAGAATTGCAAGAAAAATACAAGGATGACAAAACAACTCTCCAACGAGAAACCATGTCAATGATGTCACAGCAAGGCGTGAATCCTTTGAGTGGCTGTCTGCCCTTGCTGCCGCAAATACCCGTCTTTTTCGGGCTGAACTCAACCATGCAACATACGTTTGAATTGAGGCAATCTCCCTTCTTCTTCTGGATACACGACCTGACTCGCCATGACCCTTACTTTGTTCTTCCCATTTTGATGGCATTTCTAATGCTCGGGTATCAAAAAATGATGCCCATGCCATCTATGGACCCAAATCAAGCAAAAATGATGAAGTTTCTGCCTATTATTTTTTCTCTATTTATGCTTGTTTATCCTGCTGGTTTGGCACTATATGTCATTACCAATACGGTATTTTCCATGGCAAGACAAGCCGTTTTAAGTTCACATTTTAACAAGAAAAAATAAGACTGTTCAAGGAAATAAAAGATGAACGAAAAAAGATTATTTTCTGGAAAGAACCTTGAAGATGCTCTGTCACAGGCCGCTAAATACTTTAATGTAGACCAAGCATTTGTTTGTTATAATACTCAAAACTCACAATCAGGAAACTTGTTTTCAAGGCTATTTTCACGGTCTATTCAAATTGAAGCTTGGGTAGAAACAGTAAAAGAAGATCTTCAGGAAGCTGCAAGACAAGCTGTGCGAGACGCATTGACCCAAACTAATCCTATGGAACATACTCCTAAAAAGGCTCTTACAAAAAAGAAATCACACAATGGCGAGAAGAATACTACGTTATCTTCGCCAAATGCTATTGCTGTTGCCTCTAGCTATGAAGAACAGGAAAAGGTGAGTTTACAGTCCCCTGAAACACAGAAACTGTTGGAAACCTATAATGAAGTTTTTTTCCAGTGTTTTGGTATTGAAAAATCAAACTACAAGCTAACAACAGATGGAGAAAACATTGTCATCCATGTGAATGATGATAATTTTGAAAATTTATTAGGCAAGAGTGATAAGCTTTCCCTTTCATACGAGCATGTTTGTAAAAGAATTGCCCAAAAAAAGCTAGGTGATATTTCTTCACGATTGTCACTAGACTCTGGTGCTGCTCAAAAAAAGAGAGAAGAACATCTGATTCAAGTGGCTCGCTCTATGGCTGAAAAGGTAATCAAAACACGGAAAAGTATTGTGCTTTCTTCTAAAAGTAGTCAGGAGCGCCGCATTATTCATATGGCTCTTGATAACTTTGAGGGTATAGCCACGAAAAGCGTTGGAATGGGAGAAAAAAGAAAACTAGTTATTTATTCCCTCCACGCTGAACAAGTTTCAAAAGAATTTAAAGAGAAAAACTCTAAAGCGTACAAACCAAAAAAACAGAAACCATCCCAATCTCAAAAAGTAAACACCACGCAGAAAAGGCTTTGAATGAGTCTTAATACCTATGGACGCTCTATTTTTGCTTTAGCCACTCCCCATGAGGCAGCGGCTCTTCATTTGCATCGTTGTTCTGGAGACGAGGTTTTTGCCAAACTTTCAAGGCATTTTTATTTCCCAAATTCACAAAAAAAAGTTGACTTGACATTACTTTCCACTGAAAGCAATGGAAAACCAGTTTCTCGGTATCTTTGGATGAAGAATTCCACAGGTCAATTGATTGATGACGTTGTTGTGACATTGTTTCCGTCGCCGCACAGTTACACTGGTGAAAATATAATTGAAATAAGTTCCCACGGTAACTATCTTTTAACTCAAAAAATTCATAGCTTATTTCGAGAATGCGGCCTTTTTGATGCAAAACCTGGTGAGTTCACTCAAAGAGCTGTGCTGTTGGGCAAGATTGATTTATCCCAAGCAGAAGGAATTAAACAACTTATTGAAGCAGAATCCTACGGCTCTCTTGATATTGCTAGAAATAATATGGAAGGAAAACTTTCTAAAGAAACCATGCAGCTCAAAGAAGCCATCTCGAATCTTCTTGCCTACCTTGAAGCACATATTGATTTTGCCCCTGATGAAGTTGGCAACTATGAACCAGAAAGCTTACTTCCAGCAATACGAAGTATCCATGAGCAACTCCAAATCCTTCTAAACTCCTATCAAACAGGGATAAAAATACGAGAAGGGTTAAAAGTTGTTCTTAGCGGTGAACCAAATGCTGGAAAATCCAGTTTGTACAATGCCCTTTTAAAAAAAGAGAGAGCTATTGTCACACCAATCGCAGGGACAACCCGCGACGTTTTAGAAGATAGACTCCTCATTCAAAATAAAGAATTTGTTTTACTGGACACAGCTGGTTTAAGGGAAACTATTGATCCCATCGAAAAAATTGGCGTTCAAAGAAGCAAAGACTCCATTCGTGATGCGCATATTGTTTGCTACGTCATAGACTCTTCTAAAAAAGAAGACACTGACTTATTTTCTGAGGAAATCAATCTATTTTTAAACACTCTGTCCAAAGAAAAGACTGCTGTCATCATATTCAACAAAATTGACCTAATTACCTTAGAAAAGCTTGAAAGCCTTCAGCAAGCCTTTCCTCAATTCAAAGGTATTTCCACTTTGTTTCTTGATCAATTTAACATTGATACTTTTTTACACACACTTTTAAATTGCCATCATCATTTAGTTGGACCAAATATTACAAATGCTGCCATCCTGATTTCTCAAAGACAACAAGACAAAGTGTCCCTTGCTCGAGATCTTGTTCAAGAAGCACAAGTTCTCATACTTGAAAAAGATTACCCTGAAAAGATAGCCTCACTTCTGCAACAAGCTCTTATTCAACTCCAAGAAATTATTGGAGAGATTAACCTGGATAGCATTTACGAAAAAATTTTCTCTTCCTTTTGTGTAGGAAAGTAATCGATTTAATTTTTAAGTTGAAAACCTTACCAATTTTATATATCCAATAATGGCTTACCATTTGGTAGCTACACTTAAAGATTCAAGGATTGGAAACTATTCATATGAGTACGAGTATTAAAATCTCATTAACGCCAACACCAACAAAAAAAAACTCACCTAGCGTATCTCCCCCTTATAGCCCAATGCAATCACGAAACAATAGCACTTCAGTTGGTGAAGATAAACTTATACATGATGATGAACAAGAGAACAGACACGGACTCAATGAACCCACAAGCAAATGGTTTAGCTGTTTTTCCAATTGTGGTCACGGTCACTCGCATGGTGGTTTAGATGCGCTGGATGATCCTCAAGACAAGTCTGACCGTTGGACAAAGTTTAACTCTCAGGCCGAGCGTCTTGCGAATTTAACCGACAACTTTAACTGGGGAGCCTATGGATTGGCCAGTTTAACCCCACGAAATTCCAGAGGTGGAACTTCATGGCTTTGGTATTATGTTTTAGGAGGTGTGACGGCCTTCACCTCAATTCTTGCTGCGAGTGCACATAGCCATATGCATACCAACTTTCAGGATCAGGAGTGTAAGCACTCTACTGACAATAACCAGCCTAATCAGCGAGATACCAATTCAAATGAAATCGGTATCTCAAGTATTCTAAATCCCAATCTTCAAAATACGTACATGCGTCGTCTCACTGTCAAGGAACGTTTAACGTTGGTTTCAGACTTCTTTGCCCATATTGGAGAGGATGCCGGACCCATCAGTACTTTTATCTCCAATCTTTTATCTGCCACAGGTAATACACCGTCCCAACGCACCAACATCGCCATTCAAGTTTCAGCAATTATTTTTGGTTCTTCGGGTGCTGTCGGTGATGTGCGTACATGCTACAAAAACTTTCTATCACCATCACCTCAACAAAATCTTGAGTTAAACTCTTTAAGTGCAGGTGACTTTTACTTTAGCGCAGAGGCCGTTCGCTATGATGCAGACTGGATTACGCTTTTGGGCGTGGCTTCAAACTTGGTTTCAACCCTTCTTTCAGCATTCGCCGTAGGAAGTTCCTGCTTTTTTGAGGACTATGAAACAGACAGCACGAGCTTGGCACTTGGCAGCACTTTCGGTGCACTTTTTGCTTTGTGTTCTTTGCTTTCTGTAAAAATAGAGTACACAAAAGGAAAATTACACCAATTACCCCCATCAGATATCAAAAAACTTCAAAAACTGGCTAAGAATAAAAACGCAGAATTATCCAAATTTCAAAAGATATCTTTGCTCAGCAATTGGTTTGCTACGGCCAGCAGCTATACAGGATCTCTTCTCAATTTTATCATTGGCTGCATGTTAATGGGTGATAAACGTTTGGGACAAGTTGAAAAAATGGGCCTTACCGTTCTTTTTACATTTTTGTCATTAGCGGCTACCGTAGCACCATCAAGAACTGCCTATAATTTGTTGTCAATGGAAAATGAATTAAATAGTTATCGTGGAGGAAGTCTGATTACAGAAGAACCACAAGAAAATGATGAAATAACTTAATTTCAGGAAAAATCGAAGCTATTTCACTTCACTTAAAAAGTGACTTCACGAAGCAAGTCAGGGTTATCAAGGACACGACCAGAACCTAAGACTACAGCAGTCAAAGGATTTTCTGCCACAACAATGGGCAAGCCTGTTTCTTCACGCAAAAGCACATCTAAATTACGAATAAGAGCTCCACCACCTACAAGAACGATCCCCTTGTCTACAATATCAGCGGCCAACTCTGGAGGGGTTTTTTCTAAAGCTAGACGCACAGCCTCAACAATTGCGTTGACTGGTTCCTGCATAGCCTCTCGAATTTCTTCGCTAGTCACTTCAATTGTTTTTGGAATGCCAGCCACTAAATCACGTCCTTTTACATGCATGGTACGAATTTCATCTTCAGGATAAGCCGAGCCAATAGCAATCTTGATTTGTTCGGCTGTTCGTTCCCCAATTAGAACGTTAAAGCGTCGCTTAAGGTAATTGACAATGGCTTCATCCATTTTATCACCACCTACACGAACGCTTTTTGAATACACAATTCCAAGCAAAGAAATAACTGCAACTTCCGTTGTTCCTCCACCAATATCTACGATCATATTTCCACTTGCTTCATGGATGGGAAGATCGGCTCCAATGGCAGCTGCCATGGGTTCCTCAATAAGGTACACGGAAGCACAACCAGCAGACTCTGCAGATTCTCTCACGGCTCTTTTTTCGACTTCGGTGATACCATAGGGAATGCAAATAACAGCACGAGGCCTAACCAAAGAACGGTGATTGTGAGCAACCCCTATAAAATAACTGAGCATTTTTTCTGTCAATTCAAAGTCTGCAATTACGCCATCTTTCATTGGACGAACTGCTTCGATGGTACCTGGGGTACGACCTAACATTTCTTTTGCAGCACGACCTACAGCTTTTACTGTTCGAATTCCACGGGAGTCTCTTTGCACTGCAACTACAGAAGGCTCATTGGCAACAATTCCCTTGTTTCTGACGTAAACCAAAGTATTTGCAGTTCCCAAGTCAATAGCAAGATCATATGAGAGCAAACGAAAAAACCAATCAAACATAGGTTAAACTCCAAAGTCACACAGGAACCCAACAAAAAGAGCGGGCAAAAAATATATATC
>JAIXXU010000159.1 GCA_027490595.1 Pseudomonadota bacterium | reverse complement strand
GAGAACAATATCTCGCAACACACCACCAAAGGAACTGGTCAGGACACCCATCATGACACATTGGTAAGAATATAAATTTTTCGCGAGACCAGCCTTGATTCCTACCATGGTAAAAAAAGCCAAACCAAATGCATCAAATAAATAGACAAGCTTTTTTTTATCTTTTTTTTTCCAACGATCTTGAATAAATATGGAAGATAGAATGGCAACTGTTGTGGCTATAAGAGCTATGATCCAATATGCAGGAGTTTTAAATACAACTGGCGGGGTATTGCCAAGGATAATGTCACGGACCAATCCACCACCGAAACCGCTAATCACAGCAAGAACAAAGACACCAAAATAGTCCATGCGCTCTCTAAGCGCCATACTCGCTCCACCAAGACAAAATGCCATGGCTCCGCTGTAGTCGAAGATGAGATCAAGGTTGGTGTTTTTTATTTGAAGAAGAAGGCTCAAGTTGCTCATGAGGTAGTATGATTCCTTTTTTTGCTAGTGAATGGGTAATCAAAGAATGCTGCATTAAAAAAATAGATGTGCCATAGGAAAATAGACACGCAATCAGTAAAGGAATACTCATACCAAATGCATGAGTACACTCTAGGGAAATTAGAAACGATGAAATGAAAGCCCTAGTGACTCCAGCAAACACGGCTCCCATGCCAACCAATGCAATCAGAGATACAGGCGGATCCATCCATAAACCAAGCTGTTGAAGAATCAAACTACTGATCACACCGAGAGAACTACCGAGTAAAAACAAAGGAGCTAGAGTTCCTGCCGTGGTTCGACTGCCCATCCCAACAAGCCAAGCCACAAGCTTGAAGGCAAAAAGAGACACTACAGATATTCCAAGCACGTGTCCTTGAAGCAAGCGCTCAATTACAGTGTATCCAGCACCCATCACTCTTGGATCAAAATAGCCAATAACTCCAACTATTAAGCCACCTAAACAAGGCCACCAATACCATGATATTGGAAGTTTTTCAAAGAATTTTTCCGTCCAAAAAACACCGTGAGAAATGCCAACAGCGCATAAACCAAAAAAAATACCTAACAAAATAAACGGCAATAAATCCTGAGCAGATAACGAAAAATAATTATCATCAATATGAAATGGAACAACTTGTCCAACAAGATAAAGCCTAACAAAAAAAGAACTTAAAGCTGCTAGAGATACAGGAATGATGGTTCTTGGAGCAATTTCAAAAAGTAAAAGTTCAATGGCAAGAAAAATACCTCCAAGAGGGCTGCCAAAAGCTGCACTAACAGCCGCAGCAACTCCGCTTGCAAGTAGTGTTTTTCTTTCACTAATTGTCGTCTTTAAAATTTGCCCTACAGCAGAACCAAGTGCACCACCGGTGGCAATGATTGGACCCTCATCACCAAAGGGACCTCCTGTTCCCACAGAAACCGCTGCTGCAATAGGCTTGAGAAAAACCAATCTCTTGGGAATGAGGCTATTGTTCAATAAAATTTTTTCTAAGGTCTCTGGAAGTCCATGCCCGGTAACACCCGAATGCACAAATTTTGCCAAGAAACCAATAAAAAGTCCGCCCAAAGCCGGAATCAAAATAGTGCCCAAACCCCAATAGGAAATACTTGGAACTGAAGGCGTAAAAGAAACATCATAATAAAAAGAAATATTTGTGACTAAGGCAATAAGTGACTTTAAAAGCTCAGCCAAAAAGCCGACCAATACACCAGAGATTGTTGCTAAAAGTAAAACTGTAAAATCGCGCTTGTGGAAATATAATGGAGACGTGTGTATTCTTTTTGTGAGTCCATGGATAATAGGGATGTAAGCCATAAATTACCTGTTTTATTTTTGATTAGGAATACCCATAATGCACAATCCCTTTAGCACATATTTTAACTTGTCCAAAAATTTTAATACCGCGCAAAGTACAGCTTTGTCTTCATGCCATATTCCTCAAGACATCATATATATGGATTATGCAGCCAGTACGCCTGTTGATAATCGCGTTTATGAAGCCATGAAACCTTGGCATCTCACATTTTGTGGTAGCTCCTCAAACATCATCCATGCCATGGGAGAATACTCAAGACATGGACTAGAAAATGCCAGAGAGCAACTAAAAAAATACTTAGGGCAGCATGATTCTCAAATTATTTTTACCAGCAGCGCGACAGAAAGCAATAATTTATTGCTTCGTGGAATAATTGAACATCCTCTTCAAAAAAGAACAAAAATTGTTTACTCACCAACAGAGCACTCAAGTATTTATTCAACAATTAAATCAATAGAAGAAAACATTGGCAAACGTTTAGGTTTTGAATTTCAGCAACTTCCTATTGATGATAAAGGACAAATTATCATTGAAAAGGCAAAAAAAATTATTGATTCTAAAACTCTTTATGTTTTTATTATGGACGTAAATAACGAAACAGGAATTATTAACGTAGCATTACCAGAGCTTGAAAAACATATTCATAGTGTAGGAGCATACTTACATGTTGATTGTGTTCAAGGCCTGGCCAGAAATCATCAAATAGCATTAGGAGTTGACTATGATAGCGCTGTATTTTCATCTTCAAAAATAT
>JAIXXU010000116.1 GCA_027490595.1 Pseudomonadota bacterium | reverse complement strand
GATTGTCATTCAGCCATTGGGATTTGTTTCCAGGAGGGACGTTTGGACCTTGCTTTTGGAAAAAATCAGCGAGAATACATTTCCTCTTTGTCTCTTGGAGATCACTACTGTCGTCAGGCATTAGAAATTTTTTATAGTTGTGATTCTGATTTTGGTAGATTTTTTCGTTGTCTGTTAAAGTCTTCTTTGGGTGAAATTTTAAAAAAAGAGGCCTCCCGTGCCATGGGTTGATGTGCACTGTGGTGTTTTAAATCACCCGTCTACTCCTGCTCGCGGTTTTTTCTTTCCTGTACTTCAGGCTAAATATATCCATTCAGAGTTCAATTTAAAATTACAACAACCCTATGCATTGATTTTTACCAGTGCCATTGCAGTTCAAGCCTTCTTTTGCGTTCAAACTTTATCCGTTCATCAAATTCTAGAAAACTTAAATTTGATCTCTATTTTTTGTGTTGGAAATCAGACTACCGAGTATTTGAAAGAAAAACTGAGGCAATACAATTTTACCGGTATTCAACAAAAACTTTCTCCCGCTTTAAAGCATGAGGGTCTAGAGGCTGTATTAAAAGAATTAAATGGATATTTTACTGATGCAGCGTATGTTTTAACTTCATTGGAGGGAAAAACAAAAACAATCTTACAAGAAACAAATTTTAGCTTTCAGGTGTACCCGATTTTTTTGTACGAGCTCATTGCTCTCAACGATTTTTCCTGGCTATCAAGGCTTAATTCCAAGGATTCAATTATTTTTCACTGTCGTTCAGGAAAAGTTCTAGGCGCTACCGTTAATCTTGTTTGCCAATACTATAAAATCCCAAGTCCTAAGGAATTAACAGATCAATTTCTTTTTTCTCTCGAGAAAAAATCTGCCGCTGACAAAGCTCGAGACTTAGGCTTAATTCATGTTGTAAGGAATTTTGGTTGAATACAATTTTTTATGTATGACCGTTTCAATCACAGAAGCTAAATCTTTATATATTTCCGATGGTAGTTCCTCAATGAATTTAGTCACCTCAATTTGAGCTTTTCTTCTGTGAGCACATTCCATAAGTTCTTTTTTTGATGCAGGAAACTTTGAATGTGCAAGAATTCCTATAATTATTTGTAAAGAATCGCAGCGGAGATCGGCTGTGGCTATGCTTTGAGAGGGGGTATATAAACCCAAGGCAAGAACTTTTTTTACGTCTTCATTCATTGGGCTCTTTAAATTTAGATATTTTTTGTTCTTCATATTTTTCCACCTATATAAATTATCAAAAAAAACAATAAAATTTATATCATTTATATTCAATATAATCAATTATAACTAACGCTAATTAGCTTGCTTATAGCTTAAGTAACAATTATTGATAATGTATTGACTTAAAATTAAAATAAAAATACAATCTCTATGAGCTCGAATTTTTCTTTGGATCCAATCTTACATTACAAGAATAAATGAATCGAATCTAACCTGTTAAATTTGAATAAATATTGTCTTTAATGGAGGAACCGAAAATGAAATTTATTGCTGCATTAGTTTCTTTAATGAGCATTTCTGCTTATGCTGAATTTTCCGCCCGACACATTCCTTATAATTTATGTGCTGATAAAACAAAAACAGACTGCAAAAGTCATTACATGCCAGTTCTTGGACAGATTGATAATTCTGTAGGACATCAGATATATACCTGTGGAGACAATTGTATTGATGAGTCTTCACTGAAGTCTGCAGGAGCAATTATGTTGCTCATAAAAAAGACTGGGGACTTTAATTTTTCTCATTATGTCACGTACGAATTTAATCCCGAAAATCTTGTTTATGTTAAATTAGATCAAGGGACAAATTTATATGAACGAGTAATTGTTACAAATGAGAATGATACAATTGCTTTGAAATATTGTTCATTTTCTTCTAATGATTTAATTTCTACACTTGAAAAATTCAAATCTAAACACAATTCGCAAGCTGGTGTATCACTTGTAAATAGCAATTCATATAATGATTTAAAAACAGCTTTTAAGGCTCAAGAAGATACTTCCTGGTGTTCTGATTTATCGCTGTAAAATTATTTTGGGGGTTTGTATGAAAGTATCAATTGCGTGTTGCGCTTGCTTCTCTCTTCTTTCGTCAGTAGTTGCCTATTCTCTTGAACAAAGTGAATGTTATATTGAATTTAAGTTGAACTCATCTGTAACTTTGGAAAATAAAAACGATTTTGATTCTTGTCTTAATCGATTCGAAAATAAGAATATTGAGGCTGCAACCATTATTGGCTCAGCTAGTAAAGGTGGAAGAATTGCAAGAAATAAAAAGCTCGCACAGGAAAGAGCTGCAACAATTTCTCAAATTATTAAAGCAAAATATCCAAATGCAGCAATTAAGGAAATAAATGTTGGAGCTAACGAGGAAATTGGGAAAAAAGCCCATATTCACTTTATTTTTACTGATCAGGGTGAAGTTCAAAAGGTTCGAGCTATGCAGGATAAGATAGAGGGGCTTGAACAAAAAAATAAAGAGCTAGAATCAGAAGTAGATAGAAAAGAGACTGTCACTTCCAATGAAAGTGACAGTCTGAGGCAGGCACTGGCAAAAAAAGAAGAAGAGAAATCTTTATTGCTGAGTGAACCAAATTTTAGAGCAGCTGCCAGGCTAGGTGTTGACTCAACTCTTATTGATTACAGACGCAATTACATAAGCGCTGGTGGTGAGCTGTCATGGCTTTATCGAGAAAAATACTTACGTCCTGAGTTTGGCGTAAAGGCTATGACGTCTATTGATGGCGTCAGCATTGATGGGGACACTGTGTCACGGGTTTCCAATTTGTACGGTTTTGCCGGCATCGGTGCTACAGCTCTTGGCCTTGTAGGTGGCGCTCGAATACTTGTGGGAGGCGAGTGGATTTATATCGCCAAAAATGTTCCTGATCAGGAGCAGGTGGGTGTGGGAGCGGAAGCGCGTCTTGGTTACGAGTGGAAAAGAGGACTTTCGCTCTTTGCCAGCTACGGAATCACAAAGCATGTGCAGATGATTGGTATTGATGTCGGCGTTAGTTTGTAGCAAAGGGGGAGGGAAAATGACTACTACGCTGGATGTTGTGAGGGGGTCGGTTCTTATCAAGCGACCTATTGAGGAAGTTTATAGTTTTTGGAGACACTTAGAAAATTTACCCCTTTTTATGACTCATTTGAAGGAGGTTAGGGATTTAGGAAACTGTATGTATCACTGGGAGTCAAAGGCGCCGCTCGCCATGACGGCATCATGGGATGCTCAAATTACGGAGGAGCAACTCAACAAACTTTTGCGCTGGGAGTCGGTCAAAGGTTCAGAAGTAGAAAATTCAGGCATGGTGTCTTTTACGGATCTTTATTTGCGGGATGGAAGTGAACACTCCACACTCATAGAAGTAGAGCTTTATTATAAGCCTCCCTTAGGCAAGGTTGGCGCTGTTATTGCCTCTTTGTTTGGTGAAAATCCCAAGCAGCAAATCACTGAAGATCTTGAGAATTTAAAGCGTAGTTTAGAACGAGAGAAATAGACTGAGATAAAGTCCTAGTTTAAATGCTTCCTATAAAAAACATATAAGGGGATTTATTATGAAAAAACTAGTTATATCGGGTTTAGCGCTTCTTTCTTATGTTTGGATTGCAAAAAAAATGAGAGATAAAGAATCCTACTTGTCGAGGTGCGTAAAAAAAATGGAAGAAAAAATTGTTTGTATGGTTGATAGTTTTTTGGAAAGAGAAAAGCTACAAAAAAAAGATAGCGATACTTCAAAAAATAAAAGTCATGATTCTATTTTTTCTACCGAGAGTTCTTCAACTATTGAATAAATTTTTTTAAAATTAATTGGATATTTTGCGGGGTCACTTATGGATATATACTCGCTGCTTGAAATCGATCACAGGAATGTGGCTAAATTGCTCACAGAATTGATTCACAAAGAAAGGCTTAAAAGTTCACAAAAACAATAAAAGAAGTTATATGGGGTGCAGAATGAAAAGTGTTATAATAAATACAGATGATGGCCAAACCCTACAAGTTCCCCCAAAGCCAGAGGTTCCTGTACCACCGACTATTCCAGAAATAGTCCCTAACCAACCAGAAGGCCCCGCACTTCCTGGAGATGTTCCCGAACTTCCCATCATTGAACCGGAACACCCCCCACTTCCAGATCATCCACCGCGGTCTCCGCCAGGTGATCCTGACCAGAAATAGAGTTGAACATCGACCGTTACCGCAGCAATTGAGGGTAAAGCCATGGACAGCCAAGTGTTTCGTTTTATGAAAGAGGGGATTCAAGAATTAGATGAAATTTTTAAAGGTCTAGAAGAAGACTCGTCAAAGGTTAGGGCAGAAGGACAAAACTTTGTCTCAGAGTTCAAGACAGATGTTAAAAATATCAAACAGCAATTTGAAAAAATTTTTCTCGATTATACAGAAGAAGATAAAAAAGAAGAAAATATCAAAACGGTTGAGAAAAAAATTGAAAATTCACTCCAAGAAATCAAGCCTTTTATTGAAAAACTAATTCATGAAATTAAAGAACCTCAGCCAGAACTTTCAGATGTTGTAGATATTGCAAGTTTAAAGATGAAACTTGCATCTTTGTACGCAAAGGTTTTTGTGAAAAAAAAGGTTTCTGAAGCTATTCACAAAATTAAAGAAATAAATAACAAGAATGAATAAGGAGTATATGAAATGTATTTTTTTAGATATTCACGTCAAAATCTTTTTATAAGTAAAATGTTCATAATATTATTACCTTTTTTATGGATATTTCCACTACATGCACAGGAAAAAAATCCTACTTTATATCAGACTGCAGCACAAATAGATGCAAAAATTGGAATGCTGAGCAACAAAAAAGCAAATATTATTTTTCGAATTCCTACTCAAAAAGCGTATGGCTTTATTGGCAATGCTGAAACTCCAGAACAAAAGGCTACAGTTGATAATGTGGTGGATAAAGTTAAGCAAAATATATCAAATATTGTATCAGTTGATCCTAGTTTAGAGTGCAAATATGAAGTGAATGACATTTCTACATTTTCTTATGCGGAGGCCGATTATGAAAAAAGTTCTGCGACAGAAAAACAAAAAATAAAGTCAGAGTATAAAGTTTTAAAGGTTGATTTTACTCTAAATTGTGAAAAAAAACTTTTAAAACAAAAAATAAATGTAAATTTTTCACAAGACTTTAAGGACATAAGTAAAATACTTATTCATGTAAAAAGCAAACAAAAAAGAAAATTTGTCATTGAAGGTGCTTCTGGCAGTTTCAATATGTGACAAGATTGAACCTGTTAATTTTTAGCAGTGTTTATTCCACTTTAATTTCACAAGGAGTTTCTTATGACTGAGAATAATAATAAAAATGTTCACGAGGATAAAAAATCAACCCATTCTGATAATTCAAAAGGAGTTAAGGACAATCTTCAAGAGGCTGGACGCAAGGGTGGAGAAGCAACTGCTGCTACCCATGGAAAAGAATTCTATAAAGATATTGGCCAAAAAGGAGGCGAAGCAACTGCTG
>JAIXXU010000056.1 GCA_027490595.1 Pseudomonadota bacterium | reverse complement strand
TAAAAAAGGATTAGAAAATTTCCAATACATTTCTGAAGGAGAAGTTCTTGGTAAATCTGTCGATGGAGAACCACTTGTGTGTCCAGAAGAGGGCTTTATTCTTTTTCCTAAATATCCAACGTATAAATCCAATGGTGAACAAATTCCTCAAGGGAATGGAGAATTATACCTGATTGTAAAAAGCAATCGAATTAAAAAATTGAAAAAATTAGGACTTTAAGTTTTAAGACTCGCATTAAATTCTTATTTCAAGAGTTTTACTACCTCTGAATTCTTTGAAGTTGAAATAGGTTTATTTAAAATGATCTTATGACCTTGCTCCTTGCCATGGTCAAAATGTTCTTTATAGATCCCAGAAGAGGAGGATGCTCGAGAATTGAGACGAGGAAATACAGATCGAACATAACTATCAAGCATATTACTATGAATTGAAATTAAAGATTTTGTTTCAGTATTTTTTTCCGCATTTATTTTATTTTTTCTTACATTGCTCAAATTATCTAATTTTTTATAAAAGCCTGCCAATATTCCTCTTTGGTAAGAAAGCTTATATCGAGATGGTAGTTTTTTTTGCTTGCTATATGACAACCATAAAGTATCCACCTGCCTTAAAAGGAAGTAATACACATACTCTGCCATCAATACATTTTCTTTGTCACCAAGAATGTAGATAATTTGATAAGATTCATCGTTCAAAGCTGAGTATTGTGAGCCAAAAATCACACGGACAAAAAAATGATTTTGTAAAATATTGGAAATAAGAGAATAATTAACAGTTAATCTTTTTTTTCCCGTAGAGATAATCAATGTCACATTTTGTTGGTTAAAGTTCTCAGAAGATAATTTATCCAAATTGTATTTTTCATAGAGTTCTTGAACTTTAGCCATAGCAAGAGCTGCTTCATTTTCATTTGCAGATTGAGCAAGATTCAACAATTTTTCAATTTTTATTAATTTTTGAATTTCATCATTAGTAGAAGTATCTGCATGTTTCCAATGAGTAAATGCCTCTGAGATATCGATGCTAGCTTTTTGGAATTTTTTTTCTAAACCAATCATTTCGCATGCTTTTTGAAACCATTGCCCGTGGCTATCTTGAATTTTAAAGATATCATCTACTATTTGATGAGCCATTTCGTGTTTCAGAACTTGTAACACAACATCCCAACTATGTTCCAAAATTAATTTTTTTGATATCACTATGACTTGTTTGGCTGAGTCCCAGTATCCCCATTTGTCGGCCAAGGGTTCAACCGAAATTCTTGTCTTTTTTAAAGATATTTTATATGTGTAACATATACGTTCAAACTCTAAGATTAATCTTTGATTCCAACTAAAAACCAGTTTTTCTATCACGTCGTGGTAAATAGAACTGTTCATAAAACACCTATACCCGTTATAATTTGTATTATTTTTTTATTGGTGAAAGAATATTTAAACCATTTGTCTCAGTAACATCATTTGAACTTCCTTCTAAATTTTTATTTTGACTACTATGAACATAGTAAGGAACAGATACCTCTTTCATATTGACGGACTGCAAGTTAATTTCCATGCTGTGTTTTTCTGTAGAACGTGTATTACCCTGACTCGTATAATAAGTTAATGAATAATAACCTTGAGGTAAAACAACCTCGGTTGGTTTAAAAGAAGATAAATCAACCGACTTTCCTGATAGATTTGGACTTCGAGACTCTATCCTCACAAACTCTGTGTTTTGCAATGTACTTGAAAAGTGAACTTCCCATTTAATTTTAAGAAAACTCAAGGATTCTTCTTGAGAGGATTTTATAGATGTGGGTAAAGTCTTAAAAATTCCTTTAACACCATCAACACTGTATTGATATTCTCCAGCAAAAACCAAAAACGGCAAACCGGTTGGCACGGTCATTAAAGAAAAGGGCATTTTGTTTTCATGGATAGTAATTTTAACATTGGCCGAGCAAACTGAGTTAGGACATACAGGCGGTTTAATGAGACTACCTAGAGTTTTAAGCTCGGAAATACGATCAGCGTCAACTACAACTAATTTTTCCATGCTAGAACCATCTAAATTTACTTTGTATTGCCCAGGAAAAACAGGATAAGAAACATTCAGACGCAACAATACCTTGTTATTTATAAATGCAGAAATCGGCTGACCACCTTTCAATAACCTTTGCTGAAAAGGAAAGTTTTCTGGCAATGAAATTCGAAGGAGTCCTAAACTTATTTTTTGAAGAATATGGCTTGTGACATCAATTAATTTGTGTGTTCCATTCACTTCAACTTCATAAATTCCTGGGTATAGCCAAATCATACCATTTAAGGGCGCCTGCATGATAATTTTTTTTTCTGTTTCACTTGCTGAGTGAACATAAAAGTTAGGAACATCACCAGTAAGCTTCGATAACAAAGATAAAGAAATAAGACTTATCACCCTGTCTTCTGATTTATTGGCAGAAAAGTTAAATTTTAGTGTTTTACCTGCAATAAATATTTCATTTGGACCAGGTAATAAATCGTATTTAACTTTGTTAGAGGGCCACCTATTTTGATGATCTCTTGCATTTTCACAATGACTTAGAACAATTTGGTTACTATCTTGTAAAGTTGATGCTTTGGGAAGGTTGCCAAGTAAGTCTAAATTTAAATGACTCATTTTTATGATTGTTGGCTCAGAGTTTTTATGAACAAAAGAGTAAGATGAGCAGTCGTTAGAAAGCGAATACTTTCCTGGAGCAAGTTGAATTTTTTGATTGGCATAAATTCGTTTCAATGGAATAAAGTGAGACTTTAGAGAGCTATCTTCGACATATTGAGATAGTAATGCTTCAGAAGATTGAGAATCTTCAAGAATAAGTGTTTGATCTTTACCAGTTTTTACATACTTCTGGCAGGAAGAAAAAAGAAATAAAGCAGTAATTAAAAAAAAAGAAAAAAATTTCAAAAAATGACTCCTGGGAAAGAGTTCGATCATAGACGAAAAGAGAATTTAAAAATTTCTTAGCAGAAGAATACTGTCTTCCGAAGCATTTGAAAACCTTGCACCAAGAAAACAATAAAAAAGTTGAAGTCATAGCAATTTTGAAGATTTTTTACAATACGTAGACTTCTTGATTTGGTTTGATTATAGTCCCCCAGTTGTTAGATTGCTCTTGTTATAAATTACTATGTTGTTTTTTGGCGGTTTTATATTTATGTCCGTTGAACATCGTGTTTCATTACCAACCTTTTTAATTCTTGCAAGCTCTTCCCCAAGACGCCAACAGCTTCTCAGCTCTTGTGGCTTTTTGTTTGAAATTATTGTTCCTAATATTGAAGAGCTTCCTAGGCCAGACGAGCGACCTGCGCAGTATGTGCTTCGCAACTCACTTGAAAAAGCCCTTGCAGTGTCCAAAAACGTACCCAGCCATGGAGTTATTTTGAGCGCTGATACAGTTGTTGTCACAAAAGACGGCGTCTTAATGGAAAAGCCTAAAACGACTACACAGGCAAAAGAGATGCTTTCCTCACTTTCAGGCCGCACTCATACTGTTTACACTTCTTATGCCATCTTATATAAAATGCAAAAAATTGCTCACCGGAGAGTAGAAACTCTGGTTACATTTCGGAATTTATCTAACAAAGAAATAGATTCTTATGTAGCCTCTGGAGAACCTATGGACAAAGCTGGTGCTTACGGAATTCAAGGCACAGCTGCAGGTTTCGTTCATTCCATCCATGGCAGTTATACAAATGTGATGGGACTTCCACTCAGCCACGTTATTGAAGACCTCCAAACACATTTTCAAAATCTTTCTTCGGTGACTCAATGAAAAATTATCTTAAATACTTTTTTATCTTTGGTTTTTTTGTTTTTAAATCAGCATCAGCTAATGACCTTACACCAAACGCTCCCCTTGAAGTACGAGCTGACTTTTGGTGTCCCTATAACTGTAAGGCAAACACTGATTTCCCTGGATATATGATCGAAATCATGAATGAAGCCTTTGGCAAAAAAAATATTCATTACGAAGAACTCAACTGGGCGAGAGCACTTAAAGAGACACGCGATGGAAAAATAGATGCCGTGGTTGGTATTTCGGAAAAAAATAGCGCCG
>JAIXXU010000242.1 GCA_027490595.1 Pseudomonadota bacterium | reverse complement strand
TAATCTAGCGCAGGAAGAAATTATTCCTGGACCTTGGTCTGAAGCACATCGTTTGGAAGGAACAAGGAGAGTTGGCAGATGAAATTTAGGATAAAAAAATTTGATTGTGAAAGATCTTTTCTGATTGAAATTTCTCAAACTTCCAAGCTTCACCATTTGAGTCCAGGCGAGTTTATTGATGCATTTCTTATGGATGATCAAGGGAAACGTAAACACATAAAGGGCATGGTGCTTGCTGACAGACGGAGTTTTTTATTTGGTCAAAAAGTAGTACGGCTCCATCAGTCTGTTTTTGTTTCAGAAGAAGAGCTTTACGGTATGACTCTTTCAAATAATGAAGGTGTTTTTAGGCAGTATTTTTCGATTAATGGTGTACGACCAATTGAACCCAAGAAAAAAACAAGATCAGGATTTTTAGGGGACTTTATGTCTCCTATGACTGGTAAAGTTCTTTCTATTAATGTGGCAGAAGGGCAGCAGGTACAAAAGGGTGATGTGCTTCTTGTCATTGAAGCTATGAAAATGGAAAATCGAATTTTATCTCAAGGTTGCGGTGTGGTTTCTCAGCTTTCTATTACTCACGGTTCTAGTATTACCTCTGGTGATAAAATTTTAACCATTTCTGAATGCTAATCGTATGAAAGTCAGTTTAACATTTAACTTAGATGAGCTTTCAAAATTATTGCTAGGAATTAACATACTTCCTGGCGTCAATCCATGGCGTTCCCAAATTCGCGCTTTAAGCAGAGCAATTACCTTTGTTGAGAATGATCCTTTGCTAGGCACTCAGCTCTTATCTTGCCCTGTTTTATCGAAGTCCTTTGCTCAAATGCCACGTGTTGTAGGGATTACGGGCCTACCTGGAGCAGGAAAATCCACTTTAACAAATATTCTCGTAAAAGAATTGAGGGCTCAGGGCCAAAAAGTTGCTGTGTTTGCGGTTGATCCATCATCTACGTTGTCTGGTGGAGCTATTCTGGGAGACAGAGTTCGTATGCAAGATCACTTTCATGATGAAGGGGTATTCATTCGTTCTATGGGTTCTCGAGGTGCGTTAGGTGGGTTAGCGAAAGCAACTCGAAGTGCAATAAGGCTAGCAAGCTTTCTTGGTTTTGACTTTATTTTGGTAGAAACCGTTGGAATTGGCCAAAATGAAAGCGCTATTGTCGATCTGGCTGACACCAGCGTCTTGGTTCTGATGCCAAATAGTGGGGATGAGATTCAGCTGATGAAGGCAGGTGTGCTTCAGTTGGCAAACATTTATGTGATTAACAAATGTGATTTAGCTGATACTTCGCGAATGATCCAAGAGTTAAAAGAAAATGTAAGTCATCCTTTGAAAAAAGATTCCCTACAAAGCGAGCAAGAATGGATGCCCCCTATTTTAAAAACATCGGCCTTGCGTGATCAGGGTGTTTGTGATCTTAGTCAAGCAATAATGCAGCACAAACGATATGAAAAATCTCATCCTTTAGGGAAAGATATCATGTTTGCACGCCTGCGCCGAGAAGTCTTGCAAAATATGCTGCAAATTACGGAAGAACGTTTGAAAGATAAAATTGAAAAGATAAATTTTAATGAGTGGGAAGATCTTTTACAAGGAAAATGTACAACAATGGCAATAGCTCAGCGTATGCTAAAGGAGGAAGTATTTAACTGATGGTGCAAAATTTTTATCGCCTCAGGGATTGCTCAGAATAAGCAAAAGCAGTTTGTCGATTAGTGGTTTCAATGAGTTTGCTTACTTCGTCTGTAATATCCGGGCTAGGAAGCCATGCTGAGTTTTCTTCTTGTTTAGCTACCACTCCTGCATAATATTCTACAGAATTTTTAATGACGATCTCAGTTTGTCCAGCTGTAATTGGAAATACAGTAATACTCATGCGGTTGCGGAATAATCTTCCATCGATAAAAAACTTATCCCAGTCTGTTTGTGCGTTCATGTTTCTTCTGTCGACGGTTGTCACAATATAACTTTGTGCCAAAACGCGAGTCATAATACTGTAAACTAGTTTAGGATTAGCTGCTGTTCTCCAGGTATTTTCGTCTACTCGCATTAGATTGAGTTCCGACATTTGGTTCCAGGTTTGCATAGTATTTTTTGAAGGTGTTGTTAAAGTATCTAAAGATAAATTTAAGTTTTCATCCCTGGTTTCCGTACTTTGTGAGCTTTCATAGTCGCCAAATAAGCGAGCGAGCAGAGAATCGGTTTTTGATGAAGCCTGGTTTTTAGATGCGCTGGAAGAATAGGTCTTAGATTCTCCTCGTCCAGGCAACGAAACACAGCCCACCATGGAACTGAAAAGAATAGTAGCTGAAATGCAAGTTAAAATTTTCATCATGGATTCTCTCATGGAAGTCATTATTTATTTATTTTGTTATAAATTTTTTGAAAATGAAGAGGCTGAATTTTTTCTGTCAGGAATTTTGAGCTAGGCAGAAGAATGCTAGGGTTTCTTTTAAGCCTAACTCTAAGGAATAGCGGGGGCTCCAACAAAGTTCCTGTTGAATTTTAGAGTTGTCGATAGCATATCTCCAGTCGTGCCCAGGACGATCTGTCACAAAGGAAATAAGCTCTTCAAAATTGGGTTTATTGGGGTATAAACTCTGTAATTTAGTACAAATTATTTTTGCTAAATCAAGGTTACTGATTTCACTATTGCCACCCATATTGTACGTTTCACCGGATTTTCCAAGTGTTAAAACTTTTTCAATTGCTTCTATGTGATCTTGAATGTAAATCCAATCTCTCATTTGAGTTCCGTTTCCATAAATTGGAATAGGTGTTCCATTAAAACAACTTGATATTACAGTGGGAATAAATTTTTCTGTGTGTTGTCCAGGGCCATAGTTGTTCGAGCAATGAGATATTGTGACAGGAAGTCCGAAGGTTTTATGAAATGCCCGCACCATATGATCGGAGCCTGCTTTGGATGCTGAGTAGGGTGAGTTTGGCATAAACGGGTGATTTTCGGTAAAAGGACTATCAGCAAACTTAAGGGTCCCATATACTTCATCAGTAGAAACATGATGGAAACGACATTGCTTAGAGCTGAAGCCTTTTTCTTTTTGCCAATACCGATGGCATTCGTCTAAAAGAACGCCAGTTCCCATGACGTTTGTTTGTAAAAATTCCAGAGGGCTAGAAATAGAACGGTCCACATGACTTTCTGCGGCAAAATGAACGACTGTATCAATTTTTTCGGTGTGAAGAATATTTCTAACCAAATCAAAGTTACAGATGTCTCCGTGAACAAATTGATGGTTGTGGCTGTTGGGTAAGTCTTCTAAGTTAGACATGGATCCGGCATAAGTTAGTTTGTCTAAGTTAGTAAGGCGTACTTTTGGATAAGTT
>JAIXXU010000214.1 GCA_027490595.1 Pseudomonadota bacterium | reverse complement strand
ATCCAAATCCCTCAACAACAGAATGAATAAGATCGCATTTAATAAAATTTTCAGACCATTTGTTAAAAAAACTAGAATTCAGTGGCATGGGTATTACATGGAATCCAAGTGAGGTCCAAGTCATGATCATCATCTCAATTGTTTGTTGGGATTCCCATTCCCATGTTGCATCTTCTGGAAAGTAGTAATTATTACTATTTGTAAAGGTTTTGCACTCGTCAAAGATAAATCCAAGTGTCATGTTTTTAAAATTGTGGAGATTTTTTTTCATATTAATGACCTTCAAGTCTGGTATGTAAAAGTTTTTGTGTAATAGAACTTTGCTATGTTAATTTTTTTGTCACATAAAAAATAAAATCGCAAAAAAATTTCTTCATGTACTATCATTTTTTTTTAAGATGAGTTACATTTCTTTGAACCGTTCTAATTTCGGTTTTTTATTTTTTCAAGGAGTTTTTTATGGCGGAAACAAAACGTAAGAAAACAGCTAAGAAAGCTGTAAAAAAAGTGGTAAAAAAAACAACAAAGCGAGTTGCTGTTAAAAAGAAAAAGCCTGCAGCAAAAAAAACCACTCGTGCTACTACAAAGAAAAAAGTAGCTAAGAAGCCAGCAAAAAAAACCACTGCTCGCAAAACTGTTAAGAAAAAAGTACCAGCAAAAAAAACCACTGCTGCCAAGAAACGCGTTAAATCAGCTTCTACTGCTGCTAAAAAACGTGGTCGTCCCAAGAAAGCTGCTACGACAACAACTCCAAAAAAACGTGGTCGTCCCAGCAAACTTGATAAATTAAAACAATCTATGAAACGTGGACGTCCTAAAAAATCTGCTTCAGCAGACGGGCATTCCATGTCAGAATCAAATTCTGTTTGATTTAGTTTGTTCTGTAAGTTAGAAAAGGTTGGATCTCTGGTCTGACCTTTTTTTTATGGTTCTCACATGAAATCTTTTTTTCCAGATTTAGTCTCTTGGTATCATCTTAACAAACGTAATTTTCCATGGCGCACTTCTGTATTTTCTGATGTAGAAACATTTGCCTACCACACATGGATATGCGAAGTGATGAGTCAACAAACTATTCTCTCTGTCGTTCTTCCAAAATATGAAAAATTTCTTTTGCAGTGTCCGACAGTGTATTCGTTAGCTCAATGTCCTGAGCATACTCTTCGTGAGTTGTGGTCAGGACTTGGTTATTATGCGAGAGCGCGCAATTTACAAAAAGGCGCTCAATATATTGTTGAGAAACTCAACGGGTTTTTTCCAAAAACACAAGAAGAATGGATGCTCGTTCCAGGCTGCGGACCTTATACCTCTTCAATTATTGCAAGCATTTGTTTTTGCCAACCAGTTCCAGCAATTGATGGCAATGTGATTCGTGTGACAAGTCGTTTACTTGAATTAACTGACGTTTGGTCCACTGCTGGACAAAGAAAAATTAACGATTTTCTTAAAATAAATTTCCAGAATTTTTTCTATTCATATCCTTTTTCCATAAATAAACCTACTTCATTTGATGTAGCGCCTGGTGATGTGAACCAAGCTCTCATGGAATTGGGTGCAACCGTTTGTAAAAAGAATTCACCCTTATGCAGCGAATGTCCTATTGCAAATCATTGTTTGGCTTTTCAACATGGTACAGTTCATCAATGCCCACCAAGTAAACCTCGAAAACAAATTAAAGAAGAGGATATTTATGCTATTTTTTTTGAAGACAAAGAAAAAAAATTAGCACATATCATTCAAAGAAAAATTGGTTTTTTAAAAAATACCATCGGTTTTCCTTTGTTTTCTTCACATTTTTCTCAATCATTTTTGGACGAATTATTTAAATTCGCTCAAGAGCATGGTGCCACACTCGAATATATAAATAAAAATTTTTCTCATTCCATTACAAATCATAAACTAAAAGGTAAAGTTGTTAGAATTATTTTGAATCAAGAAACTTGGAATTCTTCTTGGTCGAAGTTGTTACCATCTCACGCTGAGGGACAGTGGGTTCCTATCTCTAAACTCCATGAACTTCTTTCGTCTTCCCTTGACCGAAAAGCTTTTTCTCTTTTATGTTGATGATCTATTTCGTTTCCTGTTCAAAAGCTCTCTTTGTTTCTGCCTCAAATTCTATATCGACGAGGGTTTTCTTTTATGATCAAAAGTCTGGAAACCTATGTAGCTCCTTATATCAATGGTCAATTTTTAGCGTCTCATAAATCAGATAAGATATTTCAAAATTGCAATCCTGCCTGTCCAAAAGATATTTTAGCTCAAGCTTCATGGAATCATGAGTGGTTTGAGCCTCTTTGCCAAGGAATGGCTGCTGCTCAAAAAGTTCATAGTCATAAAACACTAGAAGATAGTGTGGATGAAGTATTAAAGATTATCAGTATTCTGAAAGAAAACGCCGAGGAAATAAAAAGTTTGATGATGCTTGAATTATCCAGATCTCGCATTTCGGTTGAGTCTGAATGGTCTTTGTGTGAACTTCTTTTTGAAGGTTTGCCTTCTTTTTGCAGAGACGCTTTAGCAGAGCAGACATTTAAAAAAAAATTAGCCTGGCATTATATTCCCCTTGGTTTTGTTCTTGTGGGTTTAAATATTTCCCTTCCTGTTTACTCCTTATTATGGGGTTTGTTACCTGCATTGGTTGCAGGAAATGCTGTGTGCTTGAGACCAAGTTCTCATTGTTTACTGTCGTCTAGTCTTATTGCTAGTTGTATTCATCAAGCATGTTTGTATCCAGGAGTGGTACAAATTGTTTATGGTGACTTCGAGCTTTTTCGTAAATTACTTTTAAGTCAACATTTTCATACTATTTTATTTACTGGTAGTGAAGAAAATTTAAGTCAATTGCGTCGTGATGCCTCAGCGCAACCAAATCTTCGATTAGCTCTTTCACCAGCGGGAAAAAATGGCATTTATATCGATTCATCAGCGGACTTAAAAAAAGCTGTGGAAGATGCTATGACATCTTGTTTTTTAGATGCTGGTCAAAGATTAGAATCTTGCTCACTAATTTTTATTCAGCAACCTGTGTTTGAAGAATTTTGTCAGCTTTTTATTCAAGCGGTAAAAGGTATGCCCATAGGTGCCAAACAAGACCTAGATCAATCAAAAATGCGCGTCATGGAACCTCTTTGTAGTCATCGTTCATGGGAACTTTTTCTTAGGTTCCAAGGCATTGCTGCTCGTCAAGCCAGTGAAACGTTACGTTGGGGAAAACCTATCGATAATGTTGGCAATGGTTATTACGTTTCTCCGGGTGTTCATGTTATGGATTTTGATAAAGTAGCAAAAAGCATCTATGCTTCTGATGCGTTTTTAGGACCTGACGCATGCCTTGTTGCTGTGGATGAATGTTCACAGGCAGTTGCTGTGATGAATTCACTTCCAGCAACGCGCTGCTTTAGTGTATTTGCAAGTACTTCTGAAATTTTAGAAAAATGCAGGTTAAATTGTCGAGTGCCACTCCTACTAAGTAATGAACCAACGACTCGTATTCATCCTAATCTACCCCTTGTTATACAGGGTGCTCTAGGATTCCAGTTTGTGTCTGGTCTTTGGTTTTTGCACGCGACTGTGATGCCAATCAGTTTGGATTATGGTGAATGATGTATCGGTTTTTTTTATATACAAGTCTATTTTTAGCTCAAATTAACATTTTACAAGAGCCTTGTTTTGCTTTATTTTTTCAAAAAACTGAACAAACTCTTAACATTGAAACAGCAAGAGGCAACGTAAAGGTTCAACTATATAACAGCCAACAACATGAGCTTGTGCAATACTTCTTGGACGCCATGCAAACAGGCGTTTACGCTGGCACAATCTTTCATCGAATTATTGAGGGATTTATTATACAGGGTGGATGTTATAATTCTCAATTTCAGTTAAAAGAAACTCCACATTTAAAGGTTTCTTCCTCTCTACCTCATTCCAACTTGCCACATCAGTATGGCTCGTTTGCAATTATTTTAGATAAAAACCACAAACCTTTATCCTGTCCACAGTATTTTATTAATCTTTCCCAAAATCTTGACTTGAATAAATCGGGAGATGATTTTGAATTTGAGGTTATCGGAAATGTAACAAGTGGTATGGATTTATTGGAAAAGATATCCCATACAAAAATTGGTCAACGAGAAAATATGCACCAGGTTCCTTTTTATCCACAAGAGGCCGCAGTAAAGAAAATGAGTCTTTTTGTTTCAAAATAATTTTTGTTATCTCAGTTCATAGGACATAGTGCTTTTGTCGAAGCTTGATAAAGCGCTAATATTTGGGAACGTAATACTTTCATAGGGTGCGTTGCCTTTAGAGGTGATCTGCCCCACGATTTTCGGACACCTTGCTAGACTACCTTACTCTCGAAACTTTCTGGACTCAAGTAACCAATTTTTGAATGCAAACGTTCTCGGTTATAATACACTTCTATATATT